>NZ_BAABCY010000037.1:0-2999 GCF_039539345.1 Snuella lapsa
TTGTTTTTTGCCTTGCATATACTAAAATACGAAATTTCTTTCTTATATTCGAGTTGTGCAACAGGCACAAAGGCTATACTTAATGCGGGTTTTGGTGCTGAATTGGGAGTAAATGAATATTAATAAACATATGGCTATGCCGAAAATAAAGTGCTCTTAATCCCGCACTAAGCATAGCCAAACCGTTAGCGGTTATTAAACAGTACCAGACAGACCAAATTACACGATGATTGAAATAGTAAAAAAAGAAAAACTTCTATTATTAAAATACTATTCAGATTATGGAGCACCAGACTGGATTGATCGTCGTCTTGATAGTAAAAAACCATTCAAAATCAAGGGCGTTTTTCTGGTTCAGGAAGCTAATTTTCATGAGAAAGTTATTGAGGATTTTGAAGACCCTGAATACTTTTTTGTTATCGGAAATCTGATAGAGAACTATTACAAATTAGATAAGAGCGTTTTTGGAATAAAAAACGAATTCTATTTTGCAAAAGAGTTAGATTTTAGAGAAGATTTTTTTGTAGCAAAAGAAAAAGTATCCCTTATTCGGACAATTGATTCTAATATTAATGAATCTATTTACATTGGAGGTAAAAATGAGACTGTTTTACCTTTTGGTGAATTTAGAAACCTTATAAAATCTTTCCCGACGACACATGAGATTAAACTTTACAGGTCAGCAAAAATCACCTCGATAATAAGCAACTATTTTGATTCTGTTAAGGATAAAGAAACTCAGTACAAGACTTATGTAAATGCAAAAACTATTAAAATAGAAAGTAATTTAAAATCTTCTTTCAAGGATTCTGAAATATTAAAGTATAGTACTTTGTTGGATAAATTAAGAACTATGCTTAATAACGAAATTAAATATTCAGAAGACCAGTGGCAATCAGAAATATTGCAGTTAGTACTATTAATATATCCAAAATATATACAAGCAATTAGAGAACTTAAATTCAAGGATGTTTATAGCGGTAAAATTCGCAGACTCGATTTTGGATTGATTGATTTTATGGGAAATTTGGATATAATGGAGATTAAAATTCCATTTGAAAAAAGCATTGTTTCGCAGTCACAATACAGAGACAATCATATACCAAATAGAGATTTGTCAGGAGCAGTAATGCAAATAGAGAAATATATTTTCTATCTAAACAAAATTGGCAAACAAGGGGAATTTGACTTAAACAAAAAATATAAGTCTAAACTACCAAATGATTTAGAAATAAAAATTGTTAATCCATCTGCAATTATCATTATGGGAAGGGATAATCAATTGAGCAAACCGCAACTTGATGATTTTGAAATTATAAAAAGGAAATATAAAAACGTTATTGATATTTTTACATATGATGAACTATTAAGACGACTTGATATTTTGATTAAACAATTGAAAATCATATAATAACAATCGCTAACAATGTATATACAAAATAGGCGAATTAGTAGTAAATTCAACGGTTGTAGCCCGCTTCAACTTCTCAACGGTTTGATAAGTTTGAAGCCCGCAATCGCCTACTTTGCATATACTCAACGTTACCTGCTATTACAAACCGTCACACCAAAACAGACAATGGGACTATTTGACAAAATATTTGGAACAAATGACAAAATAAGAGTTCAGTTCATTGACAACTTCAATGGACAGACAATTGGAGTTTCAGAAATGACGGCAAACCAATTACCTGAAACATTTTCGGTGGAGACAACAATGCACATTCAAGACAATGATTGGAATGTTGAAGAAGCTATACCTGTAAACTCCGCTGACTTCGTCAAAACAAAAAGCCTTATTTTGAAAATGAGAAAAGTTGAGAAAATGAACCCAAACGACATTTGGTTCACCACACCGACAATTTCAAACGAATTTCCTCAAACAACAACAAAGACAACTGAAACTGAATTTGATATTTTTATTCACGAAGACGATTACAGGCAGAAAGAGTTTTTAAACATGAGTTCTTTATCACAAGTTCAAGAAGAGTTCAATGACATTAAGGAAATTTGGACAAATCACAGCAAAAAGAGTGAAGACTACACTTTGTTCAAAAATTGCCACGTTAGAAAAATTATTGGTTCTCCAAATTTGAGAATAAACTTCAAAGAACTGCAAACACTTTTGAAATGCCATTCTGTTGGACAAGTTATAATCAATGGAGAAGTTCTTGTAAATGGCTTTGCTTTTAAGACAAACAACACTACTTATTTTGGAGCCCTTCTTGACGAAACAGTAATTGAGCTTTGTATTGCTCAATGGAACGACAACACGAAAAACGAAATTTTAAAAATTAATAAAACATTCAATTTGCTATTTGTAAATTGGTATCACTGCGACTTAATAGAAAATGATTAGCGACAAGCAACTAACACATATAAGCAAGTTTTTAAGTTTGGTATTGCGACACCAACCTGAAACAATCGACATTCAACTTAACCAAAATGGCTGGACTGATGTCAATGAACTAATTGAAAAAGCAAACGACTACGGAATAAAATTTGACAGAGAAATACTAAATCATATTGTTGCGACAAATACGAAAAAAAGATTTTCTTTTAATGACACATTTGACAAAATCAGAGCAAGCCAAGGACACTCAATAGAAATTGAATTAGGTTACATAAATCAAAAGCCACCAGAGATACTATTTCATGGAACTGGAAAAAAATCAGTTCAATCAATTTTAGAGTCAGGACTTGAAAAGCGAGGCAGACAACATGTTCATTTGAGTAGCGACATTGAAACAGCAATCAAAGTTGGACAACGACATGGAGAACCTATAGTGTTTAAGGTACTTGCAGAAGAAATGTATAGCGACAATTTTCAATTTTACATTTCTGACAATGGCGTTTGGTTGACTGACAATGTGCCGACAAAATATTTGAAACAGAATGACGAGTGAAAGAGTAACAGCAGGTAACAAAAGTAGCCGTTGCGCAAGCCCTTAATTTTCTAAAAACAAGACACAAATAAGCCCTTTTAAGGGCTTTTATTT
>NZ_BAABCY010000038.1:0-33764 GCF_039539345.1 Snuella lapsa
CACTTTAATATACTAAATATTCTGCTTTTTCTATACCAAAAAATCGCTTTTCTTACGTCGAACTCAGGTTTAAAGGCTTTACAGAAGCCATTTTAAGCGTTTTTCCAAAGGCTCAGGTCCAAAAGTGTATTGTACACCAAATCCGAAACTCAATCAAATATGTAGCCTCTAAGGACCAAAAGGAATTTATGCGTGATTTTAAAGCCTGTTTACAGAGCTGCCACAAAAAATTTAGCCGAAGATGCTTTATTGGCTTTAGAAGAAAAATGGGGTCAAAAATATCCTGTTGTTATAGAATCCTGGCAAAACAACTGGGAAGAACTATCTCAGTATTTTCAATATACTGAGCCCATTCGTAAAATCATTTATACCACCAATGCCGTAGAGGGCTTCCATCGACAGGTTAGAAAAGTCACCAAAACAAAAGGAGCTTTTACTAATGATATGGCATTGCTCAAACTAGTATATTTGGCAACAATGAATATCCAAAAAAAGTGGACATCTCCATTAACAAATTGGAGTTTGACCGTTCAGCAATTATATATTAAATTTGGGGATAGAATACAACTGGATTTAAAAACCAATCCTCATGTGGCTAGCCACATGAGGATTGACAACTCAGACAGAGTTTAATTTACATATCCATAAACGAACGTGAATAATGCTTAAGGCTTCCAATGTCTCCTCCAGTGAAATTTTGGAAGAATTTAGTATCGATAAACACTTTTAGTTGAGAATTTATTGGTTTTCGATACACCAAATCACAGATTTGGCACTCAAACTGACATAAATCCCTTACCCAATATTCGTGTTGAATTATTGGTCTTCAATGTGTTAAGATAAATTCTTCGCTCTTCTCTGATGAACAAAACAAATCACTATTCAGACCTCATCGGTCTCTTAGGTGCATAAGCTTATTCTTCTTCCGAAGTGTCTTCAACTTTTTCTGAAGCAGGTTCTTTGCCTTTTAAATAGTCTGGTAACTGCATGCCTGCCATATTAAACATATCTTGTAATGGAGGAACCGATTTGTACATTCCGGAAAGGAAATTAGCGGTAGATGATTTGCCATCTTTGTTTCCGCCATTTTCCCAAACGGTAACTTTATCGATTTTAATGTTTTTAATGGCTTCTGATTGCATTTTAACAAGTTCAGGTAGTTTGTCGGCAATAAGCAATAAAACAGCATCTTTGGAATTATTACCAGCAGCTTTAACAATTTCGTCTAAACCAGCAGCCTGTTTAGTTAATACTTCATAGAGTCCTTGTGCTTCTGCTTGTGCTTTAAATAAAATAGCATCTGCTTCACCTTTAGCGCGTCTCCTTATTTTTTCTGCCTCAGCTTCGGCATCAATCTCTACTTTTCTTTTATCAATTTCAGCAGGAACGATAACATCTGCTACTTGTGAAGAGCGCTCGCGTTCTGCCCTTGCTGTTTCGGCTTCCTTTTCTGCAGCATAAGACTCTTCCAATGCTTTGGCTGCCTGTACTTTTTCAGAAGCAATAGCAACACGTTCTGCTTCTGCTTCTCTTTGACGGCGTAGTGAGTCTGAATTAGCAACTGCTATTTTGGCGGTGTTTTCACCTTCAACAGCTTGTGCATTAGCAGCTGCGACTTGGGTTCTTTCATCCTGTACTGCATTGGCTTCACCAATAGAACCGTCTCTGTTTTTCTCGGCTACCGATTTACGGGCAGCGTTTATAGCGTGTGCAGCGGCCTCTTTACCTAAGGCTTCTATATAACCAGACTCATCGACAATATCGGTAATGTTTACGTTGATTAGTTTTAATCCAACTTTTTTAAGTTCAGATTCTACACTTTGTGAAATATTGGTCAGGAACTTATCCCGGTCTGAGTTAATTTCCTCAATATCCATAGATGCAACTACTAGGCGTAACTGTCCGAAGATAATTTCTTTGGCCAACTCCTGAATGTCTTGAAGACCAAGACCAAGTAAGCGTTCGGCAGCATTTTGCATAACACCAGGTTCGGTGGAGACCCCAATGGTAAAACGAGAAGGTACGTTAACACGTATGTTTTGCTTAGATAAAGCATTGACCAGATTTACTTCAATTGAAATGGGTGTTAAGTCCAAAAATTCATAATCTTGGATAACAGGTAGAATAAAGGCGGCACCACCATGTATACATTTGGCCGATTGTCCGCCACCTACTTTACCGTAAACGACCAAAATGCGATCTGAAGGGCAACGCTTGTAGCGTTTAATCAAGATAATTAAAAAGATGAATACAAATAATACAGCAAAAATAACTGTAATGGGTAATCCTAAATTAGATATCTCTTGTGTTAGCAGGTATTTCATAAGGTTTTGTTTTAATAGGTTCTATGGATTTTTGTGTTGTATTAACAATTAAAATATCGTTATTGGTAACTTCGGTAACCTTAATGATGGTTCCAGGTTTGAGCTCTGTAAGAGAATCGGAAAGAGCTTCCAGTTCGCGAAGGGCTCCTTGAATGCGGATATGGACTTTACCCATTCTGGATCGATGGGCACCGATTGTGAGGTAGACTTCTCCAATGGCTCCAATGGCATTTTTATAGTTTAAGGTGCCACTATCGCTTAATTTGTTCATATAATGGAACATGGTGGCCATAATAGTCATCATTATCAGACCACAAAAAACGGAGATAGCAATGGTTAGTACATTTGAAAGTCCAGCATCCATACATGCGATACCACTCCATCCAAAAATGGTAAAAAAACCAATAAGATTTTTAAAAGTAATAAATTGGAATTCAATGCCAGTATCAGCATCTATACTGGTGTCGATATCGTCAATGTCTTCGGCGCCATCAATTCCCAAAAAGGTCGTTATTATTATGAAGATAAATAGCAGAGAGCTTATCGACGCAATAATCCAGTAAAATTTTGAAAATAAATCCAATTCTGAAAACCAAACCATTTTTAATAGAGTGTTAAAGATTAAAGCTGAAATGTAAGACCTTTTGAATAATCCTACAATAGTATTTGTAAGAAAATTGAAGGTAACTCTTTAAAATAAGGCATTTATCTGCCATTTATTTTAGAGAAGCCTTTTAAAGGTTATAATAGTTAGTAGTCGTCAATAAAATTTTGTTACAAAAAGTGTAATAATTTCATTTAATTATTGTAGCCAAAACTTTTATTGCTTTAGTAGGATTGAAACAGCGTTACCTCCAAAACCAACGGCGTTAACTAAAACCGTTTTTATTTGTTTTGGAGCTTTTTTGTTTTTTATGTAGGGTACACCTATAAATTTTTGATGTTGTAGCATTAATATGGCAAGTTCTAAGCTTAAAGCACCCGAAGCACCAAAAGTATGACCAATTTTCCATTTGTTAGACGTAACGGCAGGCACTTTATCTTTAAAGACTTCTTGGATAGCTTTTAGTTCACTCAGATCGCCTTTTATGGTTCCAGGGGCATGCATGACGATAGCGTCTACTGTTTCTGGATTGATGTTCTCTAAGGCCATTCGCATGGATTTTTGAAAGCATTTGGCATCGCTGGAAATGGAGATGTTATGTTCTAATATTTCTGTTGCAAAACCAATGCCTTCTATAGTTGCCAAGGTATTGGGATGCTTGCCCATTTCCAAACAGGTTACCGAAGCACCTTCGCCCAAAACCATAGTATTCTGCTTTTTGGAAAGATCGAGAGCCTTACATGGGTAGCTGCTATTGTTTTTAGCATAAATCTTTAGAGCTTGCATCTGGGCAATAGTAAACGGAGTTAAGGGGGCTTCGCTACCGCCCACCAGAAACTTGTCGCACATGCCAGATTGAATCCAGGCAATGCCATTAAGTACAGCATGCAAAGCTGTAGAGCAGGTAATGGAATGACTTATTTCCGGGCCTTTGGTTTGTAGGTCGTGAGCGATCCAAGAAGATATGTTTCCCAAAGTAGTTGTAGGAGAACTTAAAGTCTTCGTTTTGTCGTTTTTCAGGTAGTCATCATAATAGGTCTCAAAAAGATGAGTTGCCCCTCGTGAAGACCCGATATTAATTCCGAAATTATCAGAACTTTTCCAACCAGCTTGCTGGATGGCTAACCGGGAAGCATAGATGGCATATAAAACCGTTCTGTCGAGTGTTTTATACTTGGAATCCGATAGGCGTAACGTTTCAATCGTTTCTTGAGCTTCTGTAGGTATTTTTGAAACCAATGCACTGCCTTTTTTCAAGGACATTTCAGTAATACAATGTGTATCATTTTGGTAACTTTCCCAAGTTTCATTTAAGGTCTTCCCTAATGGGGAAATAGATGCGACAGCCGTTATGGAAATGGGTTTTTGCAAGGATTTGGTTTTGGTGCAAATTTAAACTATTGCTAAGGAATCTTCTATGGTTTTGTGTACTTTTTCCAGTTGTTGCTCTGTGATTATATAAGGCACTTGTATGTAAATGGTATTTCCAAGAGGTCTTAAAAACACGCCCCTGTCCATAAAGAATTTTAACAACTTGTCTCGCAAATGGCCATAACGTTCCATTTTGGTATTAAGGTCTAAGGCCAAAACAACTCCTAAATGTCTAGTCCCTTTAATTTTAGGATGGTCTTTTATTTTTGCTTCAAAACTTTTATGGGTTGCTTGAATACGTTTGATATTGTCTTGAATTTCATTTGAAGTCAATAATTCAATACCCGCAATAGCAGCTGCACATGCCACAGGATTAGCGGAATAGGTATGGCAATGAAAAAATCCTTTGGTTATATCATTGCTTAAAAAACCTTCATAGATGTTTTCTCTGCAAGACGTAATGGCCATGGGCAACAATCCAGCAGTAAGGGCTTTGCTCAAGCACATAATATCTGGTTTGGTCTCAATGTGATCTGACGCGAAATACTTTCCTGTTTTTCCAAAGCCGGTCATGACCTCATCAGCAATGGACAGAATGCCATTATCCTTACAAAATTTAAGAATGTCGTTTAACCCATTGGCATCGTGTATGGTCATTCCTGCAGCACCTTGCAATAAAGGTTCGTAAATGAAACCTGCTATTTTGTGTTTTGAAGTAAGTGTTTTTAGCTGATCTAAAATAGTATTGTGATTTGAACCATTTGGTGTTGGAATGCGCTTAACTTCAATTAAAAAGTCTTCAAATGGCCCATTATAGACCGACAGTCCCGAAACGCTCATAGCCCCAAAGGTGTCACCATGAAAACCATTTTCAAAGGCTATAAATGTTGATCGTTTTTCTCCTTTATTGAAATAATATTGGAGCGCCATTTTAATACTCGACTCTACTGCGGTAGAGCCGTTGTCGTTAAAGTAAATCCTATTTTGATTAGCAGGAAGTATTTTAATAAGTTCTTCAGATAGCTTTACGGCAGGTTCATGGGTAAAATCACTAAACATGACATGATCTAGTTGTTGCATTTGACTATAAACACGATCAACTATAAAATCATTACAATGTCCATACATACAGGTATACCACGATGCTATGGCATCAATATATTCATTCCCTTGTTCGTCAGTTAAAATACAACCTTTGGCTTTTACAATCCCCAAGCTTTCAGGGTTTAACTGATGCTGCTTTAGGGGGTGCCATAAATGTTTTTTGTCACGTTCCTGTAGTGTCATAAGTTCTTTAAATTTTCCTTGAACAATTCAGCATATTCTTTTACTACCTTTTTATCAAAATACGGTTCTTCATCAATACGTCCTACAATAGGAATATTTGTCATTTTCTTAATAATATCCTCTGTAGTTGGGTGTGTTTTTCCACTAAAAATAATGGCAACGTCATAACCTTTTTCTTTTAACGCATTAACTGTTAAAAGGGTATGGTTAATGCTTCCCAGGTAATGTCTGGATACGACAATAACCTTATAATGTGGTTTGATAAGGTCTAAAACAGTTTGGGTGTCGTTTAAGGGAACCAGTAAGCCGCCAGCGCCTTCAATCACCAGATCATTAGTTGTATTTGGGCATTTTACCTGATTTATGTCAATAGTTATATTGTCAATTTTTGCAGCAGCATGTGGGCTCATTGGGGTGTGTAAAGCATAGCTGTTTTGGTGAAATACAGATTTACTGTTCGATACTAATGCTTGTACTTTATGCGTGTCGCTATAGTCCAGATCCCCTGCTTGTATAGGTTTCCAATAATCGGCTTTTAATGCTTCGGTAACAATAGCAGAAGCAATTGTTTTTCCTACATCTGTTGATATTCCTGTAATAAAATATGTTTTTATTTTTGTCATTCTGTGCTGGTAGAAATCTAATTTTAATTGATATAAGAAACCTAATGATATATTTTGGATGTACTTAACATGTCATTGTCGTTGCAAAAGTAGCTAACTGTTGTAATACATCCGAGATTTCCTTTGTCGAATTATAGCTATGTAAACAAAAACGCAGGCGTTCTTGACCTTTGGGAACGGTTGGTGATAAAATGGGTTTTACGTCAAAATGGAACTCTCGTAATTTTTTTGCTATCGATTTTACCCGTTCATTTCCTGAAATAATACAACATTGTATAGAAGAATTGCTTATAATAAACAGATGTTGAAGGTTGTTCTTTGTGATTTCGGATTTAAAATGTATAATGTTTCTCTTTAGAAGCACCCCGTTTTGAGTCGAAATAAGTTCATTGTATGCCGCATTGATAGTTGCCAAACTGTGTGGAGGCAAGGCTGTGGTATAAATGAAACTACGCGAGAAGTTAATGAGGTATTGTTTAAGATTGTCGCTTCCAAGTATGGCAGCGCCATGGCATCCCAATGCTTTTCCAAATGTTATTAATCGTGCGAAAACTTGTGACTCCAGTTTTAGATCTTGAATCAGTCCGACCCCGTGCTTTCCTAAAGAACCAATAGCATGTGCTTCGTCTACTATCAAATAGGCATTGTTTTTTTTGCATATTTCTGAAAGACGAATAAGATCTGGCGAATCACCATCCATGGAAAAAACAGATTCTGTAACTATGTATATGTTTTGGTGGGACTCTGAAACAGGTTTAGAATGGCGAAGCATCATATTTTCTAATGCTTCTATATCATTATGCTTGAATTTGTAGCTTTTTGCAAGGCTCATAGTAATGCCATCACGAATAGAAGCATGTATGTATTCGTCATATAAAATAATATCATCTTTTTGGGGAACACAGGAAAAAAAACCAACATTGGCATCGTATCCCGAGTTAAAAATAAGCGCAGCTTCACTTTTATGGAAATTACATAGTACAGACTCTACAACAGAGTACAACGGGTGGTTGCCAGAAAGTAAACGGGATCCCGTAGCACCATTTTGTGAGATGCGATGTCCAATTAGGAAATCGTGAGTAGCTTTAAAGATGGTTTCATTCTTTGAGAAGCCTAAATAATCATTAGATGAAAAATCGATTAAGTTGTTTTGTGACCCTAATTTCCGTAAGGCATTAACGGCTTTGCGGCCTTCCAGTTTTTGTTGTAGTTTTTTAGGGAAATCCATTTAACAAAAGTAAATAAAAAAGCCTATTTAGGACTTCCATTAAAAATATAGAAAATCTAAATAGGTCTTTTTTTACTCTACGGTAAAACTTGTTTGCGTTGTTAAAGGTATGCCATCATTTGTTAAGCCTTCCAGTTTTAAATTATAGGTGCCAGATACGGTTCCTGAAGAAAAATTAATATGTGCTTGACCTTCCTTGTTGATTATTACTTCAGGACTCCAAAAGAGAGTAGCACTTTGTGGACTTTCCTGAAAATCATTTTTAGATTCATAGTTTGGTTCATAAAATTTTCTAGTAATAGAGAATCCGTGATGATTAAAAGTAACAGCTTCTTTCCCGTCTTTGGGAGATGAGGGCTCTACTCCCTGTATTGTATAAATAGCCAGGACACCTCCGCCTCCAGAACTTCCAAATATCGCAGCTCTTGAGCCTTTTATAACATCGATAAAATCTACTTCATTGGCAGGTATTGATGTTAAAATACTGCTATCTGTTGGAATACCATTTATTAAATATAAGGGCTCTATATTTCGAGCTATACTTTGTGGGCCTCTAATAATTACTTTATTTTGAAATACATCTACTCCAGGAACACGTCCCCTAATGGCATCGAGAAGATTAGTGTAGTGCATGTTTCTTAATCTTTCAAAGTCGACGGTACTTGATGGGCTAAAATAAATTGAATTTTTTAGTCTTACCTTTTGAATGCGATTTACGCGGCTTTTTGGAGGGCCATTTAATTCTATTTCATTTAAAACAATGAGCCCTTTTTCATTTAAATATAAATCGTCAAGCCTTACAGATTCATCGGGGATATTTAAAAATTGATCATAGCTGTCTTTTTGAAAATAACGAGCATATTTAGAGTTGGTAGGAGCTGGGTTGAAGGGGGCAAGTTCTATAATATATTTGTTTTTAGGACGTTCGTCATCTTTGGCTTGTAGTACAATTTTCCCTCCATCTATTAAATTGGCATTACTAAACAAAAACTTACCATTGGAATCGGTTTTCACTTTACTAAAATTCATGCCACTATTGCCCCAATATGTTAATGAAACATCTGCTGTTGTTGTTTTTCTATAATTATAAAAGCGCTTAACTGTTCCAGAGACAGTAATGCCTGTTTCGGTATTAAAGATGTTGTCTGTATTCTTGGGGGTGTCGTCATATAGATATTGACGCCAACCTTGGGTAAGCATTAATAAATCTAAGTTTTGTTCTCGCTTAGGGTCGCTAGAATAGAAATAGTATCCAGGTTGTTCTATGGCACCTTTTAATTCTGAATTTAAAAGTAAATAAGATGCAATATCTGTTTGATTCATAGTTGGTTGAGAAGCTGCTATGTCCGTTATCGAAACAGAAAAGTTTGTTCCTTCAAGGGTATTTGTTTCTAATGAGTCCTGTTTTAAGTCTATTAAAAGGGGGATATTTTGATTTGTTTTATAGGATCTCGAGTTCGTGCTAGCTGTCACTATTATTTTGTTCTCTCTATTATAGTTAAATACCAATCGTTCACTCACAGGGGTGTTGTTTGTATTAAAGAGTGTAAACTTTATAATGCCTTGATCAAAATTGTCGTTAGGTATTTTAAGAACAACATTTGGATTGTTTCCTTTTATTTTCGCATCATAAAGTATAATGTTACCATATTTTGCTTCAATTTTGTATTCTTCCAAGGAAATATTCGGATTAGTTTTAATCGTTAGGTAATAAAAATCCTTTATGGACTTAATTTGCATAAGAGGTTTGTTATCATGTGTTTGGGGTAATTTGTAGCTGTATTCTTTTCCATTAAAATTAATTGTCGCCTTATATTTTTTACCCTTTTCTGGTTTGATTAGCAATGCTCCCATTCCAAGATGAGTTGATTTAAAATTTGTCACCTCAGTCCCCAAAGAGTCTGTTATTTGACCAGATATATCAATGCTTTTTCCATCGCTATCTATGGCTTTAAAAGCAATGGTGTTAAAAAAACCATTAACTAAATACCCTCCTTCGGGAAAGAATTGTAGATCGGGTTTATGAGTTTTCTGATTTTGCGGGCTTGAAGATATGTCATCTAATAAAGTATTTTTTTTGAACTTTTTATTATTTGATAAAGGAGAAATGAATATACTTTTTCTAAAGAAAAAAGCATCGTCGAAGTTGCGCATATAATTAGTATAAGCACGTATGTAATAAACACCTCCAGTTAGATCGGCGGCTAATTTAAAATCCCCAAAACCAAATCCTTGTGCCGCTTTTGTGATTTTTGAATCAATGATACTGCCTTTCTTGTCGATAATGTCAACGTATACTACTGTACTGTCACTAGCAGGAGCGTTAAAAGTGCCGTCTACGACATAACTTTTAAACCAAAGGTCATCTCCAGCGTTATAATAGGTGCGATCCAAGTGAAGATAAACTTTCTCTTTAGAGATTGCATTGTTTGAATCAGAGTTAGTTTGACCGGATAAAAAATGATGAGAATATAGGAATAGAAAAAGGAATAAAAGAAATATTTTGGTTTTCATATCAATGAGGTTTAGGCGGTAAAACTTACAAAAACTGTACCAAATGGAAGGGGTGTATAATTCTATTTAAAGTTGGATTAGGCTTAAAATTAAGAATTAGAATAAAATGATAGATCATTAAAGAGATATTTTAGATTTTTTTTTAAAGATTAAGCTTAATTGATGAACTTTACAAAAGGAATTAAGTGAAAATGTGTTTTTAGTACTTTCGAACTATGTATGCCTTGGTAGATTGTAATAATTTTTATGCGTCTTGCGAACGGGTTTTTAATCCGAATTTACGAAATAAACCTATTGCTGTTTTAAGTAATAATGATGGGTGTGTCATTTCACGAAGTGATGAAGCCAAAGCAATTGGTTTACCTATGGGAGCACCTATTTTTAAATGGGAGGGATTTTGTAAAGCAAATAATATTCAAGTGTTTTCTTCTAACTACCCGTTGTATGGCGATATGAGTAGTCGTGTAATGACTCTGTTAGAGCAGTTTACGCCAGATGTTGAGGTATATAGTATCGATGAAGCCTTTTTGGAGTTTAAAGGATTTGATAATCATAATTTTGATGATTATGGTCATCAAATAAGAGACCGTGTATTAAAATGGACGGGCATTCCTACTTGTGTCGGACTTGCGCCAACGAAAGCCTTAAGTAAAGTCGCCAATAAAATTGCACGTAAATTTCCCGAACGAACAAAGGGCGTTTACGTGATAGATTCTGAAGAAAAACGGATAAAGGCACTGCAATGGATTAAACTAGAAAGTGTATGGGGCATAGGGCGTAGATTGCAAAAGCGTCTAAAAACTAAAAATTGTAATACTGCATTCGATTTTGTACAGTTATCGGATGATTGGGTGCGTAACAACTTTTCAATTACCGAATGGAAGCTTAAAAAAGATTTAGAAGGTATACCAACCATAATGCTGGATGAGGTTAAAACAAAACGAGCTATTGCCACTACTAGAAGTTTTGAATATACGTTTTCTGATTTTGATAATATTAAGGAACGGGTATCTACCTTTGCTATGAGTTGTGCAGAAAAATTGCGTAAACAACATTCGAGTTGTCATATGGTTTATGTGATGCTAAGTAGCGATAAGCATAAAAAACAGGAGAAACAACATCGGGCGAGTCAGGTGATAAGTTTACCGCACCCAACCAATTCGTCTTTGATAATCAGTAATTGTGCTGTAAAAGCAGTGGCCTCAATTTTTAAGCCTGGAATAAAATACAAACGGGCCGGTGTAATTGTTACAGGTTTAGTGCCTGAAAACAATTATCAGTTGGATTTGTTTGAACAGGAAAATAAAAAACATAAACATTTGATGCATACTATAGATCATTTGAATACAAAATACTCCGATTATAAGATAAAATTGGGCAATCAAGACTTAAAACGTACCTGGAAAATGCGGCAAGAGCGTTTGACACCAAGGTATACAACTAATATTAATGATATTATTGTGGTAAAATAATAGAGACATTTGTATGTAATGAGCGAATCTTTAGTAACTTTATGGCGAGAGATGCACTATTCTCTCCAAAGAACACCATGTTAGTTAAACAAACAAAAAATCTTACGTTTTTTATTCCGAATATATCAAACAATTCGGGAGCACCTTTTTTTGATGCGGGAATTTCTGCAGGATTTCCATCGCCAGCCGAGGATTTTAAGGAACAACGGTTATCCTTAGATAGGGAACTTATAAGAAACAAAGAAGCTACTTTTTTTGCACGAGTTAGCGGACAATCTATGATTGGTGCTGGGCTTGATGATAATGACCTTTTGGTAATAGACAGAAGTTTGGAACCAGCAAATAATAAGATAGCTGTTTGTTTCTTGGATGGTGAGTTTACAGTTAAGCGTTTGCGTGTAGAAAATGGAAATATATGGTTGCAGCCCGAGAATCCAGATTATCCCATTATAAAGATTACATCAGAAAACAACTTTGTTATTTGGGGAATTGTTACCAATGTGATTAAGAAAGTATAAGTATTAGAGGAACTATCTTTTTAAAAAGGAGGCTTCTAACGGCGTTATGTAAATTGCAGAGCCATGTGTTTTTAAGCCCTGAATTGTTTAGTTTTTTTGTACTATGTTAAATATATTTAGTCAATTATATAAAACTTTTGCATGAAAAAACGTATCGAGTCTGTAGACATTTTAAGAGGATTTACCATAGCGGCTATGATACTTGTTAATACTCCCGGAAGTTGGAGCCATGTATATCCCCCTTTGCTTCATGCTAAATGGCATGGCCTAACACCAACCGATTTAATATTTCCATTTTTTTTGTTTATAGTTGGTATCTCTATCTACTTTGCATATAAAAATAAACCCAATGCTCAAGCAACATATAAAAAGATTATAGTGCGGAGCCTAAAGCTTATGGGCTTAGGGCTGTTTTTGGGGTTGTTTTTGCCTTATGCTCCTTTTGTAAAAGAATTCGAAACCTTAAGATTTTTTGGGGTATTACAGCGTATTGGTATCGTTTTTCTTTTTTCGGCAATACTATACCTCAACTGTAATTGGAAAAACTTATTTGGTATAGGAACTATCATACTAATTGTTTATTGGTTGTTTTTGGGTTATGTTCCTTTGCCAGATGGTACATTGCCAACTTTTGACAGGGCATCCAATAATTGGGCTATGTATATTGATTCAAATCTTTTAGGAAAACATATGTGGCAAGCCGATTACGATCCTGAAGGCCTTTTAAGTACCTTACCTGCAATAGCTACGTGTATAATTGGAGTTCTTGTTGGAAAACTACTGGATGGTCTTAGGGATATAAAACCCTTGCTTGTAGTAGCAGTTCTTCTCTTGCTTTTTGGGTATGTTTGGAATATTTGGTTTCCTATTAACAAAGCGCTTTGGAGCAGTAGTTTTGTTTTAGTTACTGCTGGATGGGGTACCTTAATATTGGCATGTATTTACTATTTAACCGATGTTAGACAACTTAAATTTGGTGCAATCTATAAATATGTTGGCATGAATGCTATTACTATTTATTTTTTATCAAGTTTTGTTTCGAAAACCTTTTATTTAACAAAAGTAGGAGGCACGAACGTACATGCATGGCTTTATAACACACTATTTGTTCATGATTTTTTAAGCAATAAACTATCTTCTTTAATGTACGCTTTAGCAGTTGTACTAGCGTACATGCTCTTAGGTTATTTTCTTTATAGGAAAAAGATTTTTATTAAGGTGTAAGTTTGTAAGGATTGACTAGCAAAGTCTATTATTCCGGTTTTGACAAGGTTTGCCTAAAATAAAATATCGGCAACTCAGAACGAATCTAGGTTACCGATATTATTTATGTAAGATAAACACAGATGGTTTTTTATACCAAATCGTTTTCAAGTAAATATTCAGCTATTTGGATGGTATTTGTAGCAGCTCCTTTTCGTAGGTTATCGGCAACAATCCACATGTTTAGTGTGTTAGGTTGCGTTTCATCTCTACGAAGGCGTCCAACAAAAACCTCATCTTTGTCATGCGCATAAATTGGCATTGGATAGGTGTTGGTTTCTGTGTTATCCTGTAATACAACACCAGGAGTTTCGCTAAGCATATTGCGAACATCCGATAAATCAAAATCATTTTCAAATTCAACGTTTACAGACTCGGAGTGCCCCCCTGCTGTTGGAATACGAACGGCTGTAGCGGTAACTGAAAAGGTACTGTCATTAAATATTTTTTGCGGCTCGCGTGCAAGTTTCATTTCTTCTTTGGTATAACCATTTTCCATAAACACATCGCAATGTGGTAAAGCGTTTTTGCCAATAGGGTAAGGGTATGCCATTTCACCTTCAATACCAGCAATTTCATTTTCCAATTGTTTTACAGCTTTCACACCAGTACCAGAAACTGACTGATAAGTAGAAACGACTACTCGCTTCATTTGGTACGCCTTATGTAGTGGAGCCAAAGCCATTACCATTTGTATAGTCGAACAATTGGGGTTGGCTATAATTTTATCATCTTTAGTTAATTCTTGTGCATTAATTTCCGGAACTACTAACTTTTTAGTAGGATCCATGCGCCAAGCAGAGGAATTATCAACTACGGTCGTGCCTACTTCAGCAAATTTAGGAGCCCATTCTAGAGAAGTGTCCCCACCAGCCGAGAAAATAGCGATTTGTGGTCTAGCAGCAACAGCATCCGCCAATCCAATAACGGTATATTCCTTATTTTTAAAAGTCATTTTTTTTCCAACAGAACGCTCTGATGCAACTAATAATAATTCGGTAATAGGAAAATTACGTTCTTCCAATACTTTTAGCATAACCTCGCCAACCATGCCAGTGGCCCCTACAACAGCTATTTTCATTCGTTTAAATTTTAAGATAATTAAGTATGCAAAACTAAGTATTAATTCTATTTTAAAATCCAAAAAAAGGCCTCAATTTTTAAAACGGAGGCCTTTTTAACAACAAATAACACAGCGTTATATATGTAACAATTTGTTATTTTTTTAACAAATCACGTATTTCAGCAAGTAGCTCTTCTTGAGAAGGACCTTTTGGTGCTTCTGGAGCCGGTGCTTCTTTCTTTTTTAATTTATTAATGCCCTTTATTAGCATGAACATAACAAATGCAACAATAATAAAGTCAATAACGCTAGTTAAAAAGGCTCCCCACATTACAGATACTTCGCCTTCAATAACACCTTCGGCATTAGCAACCCCTTCTTTAATAATGTATTTTAAATCTTTGAAATCTGCTTTGAAGATTAATCCAATCAGTGGAGATACAATGCCACCTGTAAAAATGGTTACAACTTCTTTAAAAGCAGCACCCATTACAAAACCAACTGCAATGTCTACAAGGTTGCCCTTCATTGCAAATTCTTTAAATTCTTTTAACATAATAATACATTTTTAGTTAGTGAATAACTAAAATAGCTAAAAAACTTACATAATAAAAATTAGAAGTGTCAACTATCTTAAGATAATACGTTTAATGCGCTGTGAGATAGCCGTAATTAATTCGTACGAAATGGTGTTGGCGGTTTCGGCTAAGTCTTCTGCAGAAGCGTTTTGTCCAAAAACAATAACTTCGTCCCCTTCGTTACAATCTATATCGGTAACATTAACCATAATCATATCCATACAAACATTGCCTATAATAGGGGCGCGTTTATTGTTTATAAAAACAAAACCATTGCCTTGTCCATATTGCCTGCCAATACCATCGGCATGACCAATAGGGAGCGTTGCTATTTTCTGGTCAGAATCACTTTTAAAGCCTCGGTTATAGCCTACAGAATCGCCTCTTTTTATGGTATGGATTTGAGAAATAACGGTTTTTAATGTTGCAATAGGATTTAAATGTTTGTTTTCTTTTTTAGAATTTCCAAAACCATATAGTCCAATACCACTCCTAACCATATCGAAATGAGCTTCGGGATAGTTTAGTATGCCCGAGGTATTACATAAATGAAACAAGGGTTTGTAATTGAGTTTTTCTATAATGCTTTTAGAAATATTTTTGAAACTATTTATTTGTTTTAAAGTAAATACTTTTTCGGCAAGGTCTTCGCTGGCAGCCAAATGAGAAAAAATAGATGTTGCATGTATAGCAACTGTGTTGTTTAGTTTAGAAACGATTTCATCTACATCGTACTCATTAAAACCAAGTCGGTTTAGCCCAGTGTTGAATTTTATATGAACGGGGTAATTGGTTTGGTTGTTTTTTGAAGCTGCCGATAAAAATGCATCAAAAATTTTCAAGCTGTATAAACTAGGCTCTAGGCGGTGTTCTATTATTGCACTAAAATTTGCACTAAGTGGGTGTAGTACCAAAATAGGAGTTTTAATGCCCGCTTTACGAAGCGCAATGCCTTCGTTGGTGTAGGCTACGGCAAAGTAATCGATATTTAAGCTTTCTAGGGATTTAGCAATAGTATTGGCATCGTTGCCGTAAGCAAAAGCCTTAACCACGGCCAAAAATTTTGTTGTATCGTTTAGCTTCGATTTTAGGTACTCAAAATTATGTTTAAGTGCTTTTAAATCAATTTCAAGTACAGTTTCTTGCGCTTTAGGCATTTGGGTCTTTGGGTTTGGAGGTGATTTCTTCGGCATCGTTAACCCTCATGTTTCTAACTTTATCTCGCATAGTTGCTTTATAATATGCGGCCCTACTTAAAGGTTCATATTCTTCAACCTCACCCAAAAGCACCAGATTGTCGTTAGTGGATTTTCTATAACTATATTGGGCTAAGTTCCCTGTTCTGGTGCAAATAGCATGTACTTTGGTAACATATTCGGCAGTAGCCATTAAAAAAGGCATGGGGCCAAAAGGGTTGCCTTTAAAATCCATATCCAGTCCCGCAACAATAACACGAACACCTTTATTAGCCAGGTCGTTACAAACACGAACAATTTCATCGTCAAAAAATTGGGCTTCATCAATACCAACTACATCACAACCATCGGCCAAAATAGGTATGTTGGCAGCAGCTGGAACTGGAGTCGAACGAATTTCATTGTCGTCGTGAGAGACTACCATGTCTTCGTTATAACGTACGTCAATAGAAGGTTTAAATATCTCTACTTTCTGTCTAGCAAATTGAGCACGTTTAAGACGGCGAATCAATTCTTCGGTTTTTCCCGAAAACATCGAGCCACAGATAACTTCAATCCAGCCAAATTGTTCTTTATGATTTACTGTGTTTTCAAGAAACATTTTGTAATTTTAACACTAAAACAAAGCAATTATTGGTTTGTATAAAGGTGGCGTAAATTTATTAAAAAATAAAAGCCTAAAGAGTATTAATTAAAAAAAATTAAACCTATGAAAAAGAAGCTAGAGTCTGAACTGATAAGTATAGCGCATCGGATTCTTAAGTTAAAAGGAAAGGATGATGTTATTAAGATGCATGAAGAGGTATCGGCTCTTTTCGAAAAATTAACGGTATTAAAGTTTGCACATGAGAATTTTGAAGAAGATATGCCAACCATTGGTAGTGACTCTTCTTTTTTTGGGATGTTAGATACTGCGTTTAACAATAAAATAAGTGATACAATTGAAGTTGAGGACAAATTATATATTAATTTGGATGAGGTTGAAGACGACCAAATTATGGAACCTGTAATGGAAACGATTAAGGATATGGTTGCTCAAATGCCCCAAGAGACACAAGAAATAGATACTATTTTTGAAGAAGCCATACCCAAACCAAAATACGATAAAAACGATTTTGAAGACATCACCGCAGGGTTTGAGGATGTTCCAGTTTTCGATCCAGTTCCTAAGTCTGTAAATGGGCAATCTGAAGAAAGAAAATCACTTAACGACAAATTAAAAACGGGGGGGTTAACAATTGGGTTAAATGATAAACTGGCCTTTATAAAGCACCTGTTTGATGGTAAAAACGAAGATTACGATCGGGTAATATCCCAAATAAATACAGCAGGTTCCTTCAAAGATGCCAAGCACTTTATTCAAGAATTTGTAAAACCAGATTATGATAATTGGACTGGCAAAGAAGAATTTGAAGCACGATTTATGGAAATTATTGAAGGGAAGTTTTAATAATGAGTAAACTTTATATTGTGCCTACACCAATAGGTAATTTAAAAGATATAACCTTTAGGGCTATAGAGGTTTTAAAGGATGTCGACTTAATTTTAGCAGAAGATACGCGTACTTCTGGAAAGTTATTAAAGCATTTTGAAATTACCACACACATGCAGTCCCATCATATGCACAACGAGCATAAGACCGTCGAGGGGCTTGTTCAGCGTATAAAAAGTGGAACCTCAGTTGCATTAATTAGTGATGCAGGAACACCGGCAATTTCCGATCCAGGGTTTTTATTAACGCGAGCATGTATCGAAAATAATATTGAAGTAGATTGTTTGCCTGGAGCTACAGCTTTTGTGCCGGCTTTGGTAAACTCTGGTTTGCCCAACGATAAGTTTGTTTTTGAAGGGTTTTTGCCTGTTAAAAAAGGAAGGCAAACGAGATTACTCTTATTGGCCGAAGAGACCCGGACTATGATTTTTTATGAAAGTCCGCATAAACTCGTAAAAACACTGGGACACTTTTGTGAGTATTTTGGAGATGATAGATCTGTTTCCGTTTCAAGGGAATTGACCAAATTATATGAGGAAACAGTTCGGGGAACAGCAAAAGAAGTATTAGAACATTACGTGAAAAAGCAACCAAAAGGAGAGATTGTTATTGTGGTTGGGGGTAAAAGTAAACTTTAATGAATACAATAAATACCAATACAGTCCGCTATCTTTCACTTTTCTTTACTATTGTCACTTTAAGTTTTGTTAGTATGTGCCAAGCGCAAGATATTACTATACCATTGTGGAAGGAAGGTATTCCCAATCAACGAAAAACTTCAGAGAAAGAAATTGCAACTAAAACAGATATATTGCGAATAGGCAATGTTCAAAAGCCTACATTGGCTTGTTATTTCCCTCCCGATTCCATAAACACCCATAAAGCCATTATTATTTGCCCTGGAGGCGCTTATAAAATATTAGCATACAATTTAGAAGGAACTACCATTGCAAAATGGTTTCAGGAAAGAGGTATTGCAGCCTTCGTTTTAAAGTATAGGTTGCCAACATCTAATTCACTCGTTATTCCGCACAAGGCACCGCTTCAAGACTTGCAAAAAGCTGTTAGACTTGTACGGCATAAAGCTGGCGACTGGCAAATTTCTGAAAATAACGTAGGTGTTATGGGGTTTTCAGCTGGGGGGCATTTAGTTTCGACTTTGGGAGTGCATTATAACGAAGAAACGTATCAACCAAGGAGGTTAGAAGATTCGCTGAGTGCAAGACCTGATTTTATGGCACTGCTATACCCGGTAATAACTATGAATGCATCCTATGCCCACAAAGGATCTATTAATAATTTATTAGGGGATTCACCTCCTCAAACACTTTTGGACTATTATTCTAACGAACAACATATTAATAGCCAAACGCCACCAACATTTTTAGTTCATGCTACAGATGACCGTGGCGTGCCTGTTGAAAATACTTTGGCATTTTACCAGAAATTAAAAATAGCAAGTGTTCCAGCAGAGATGCATGTCTATCAAGAAGGGGGGCATGGGTTTGGGATAGCTCCAAATAACGAACAGCTTCACACATGGATTGATTTATTATATAATTGGATTTTAAATTTAGATAACAAATAGAAACAAAATGACCTTAGAAACGTTTAAGAATAAACTCAAACAGACACCAAAAGATGTAACGTTTTCAGAAACCATGAAGGTAATAGAGGCTAATTACGAATTTACGCCTACGGCATTTAAAAATGGAGCCTTGCAAAATGAAGTTGGGGAGAATTCAGGCTCTTGTAAATTGTTTGCTTTTGCAAAACTTCAGGGGCTTACAAAAGAAGAAACCTTAGCCTGTTTTGGCGCTTTTTATTATGAAGACGTATTAAAAGACCCCCACGGAGAAGGGCATCAAAATATTAGAAATTTTATAAAAACCAGTTTCGAAGGGTTAATTTTTGAAGGACAGCCCCTTAGCAAACTATAAACAAAAAAATAAACAGATGAAAAATTATAAAGCGGTAATTTTATTGTTAAGTGCCTCTGTGCTAATAACAGGGTGTAAGTCTAATGAGCCAGAAAAAAAAGAGGTAGTAGATAATCCAAAAAATGTCATCCTATTAATAGGAGATGGGATGGGGCTCTCGCAAGTTTCAAGTAGTTTTTATTTTGGGAATGAAACGTCCAGTTTTGAACGATTCAAACAAATAGGTTTTATTAAAACATCTTCCCAAAGTGATTTGATTACCGATTCTGCTGCTGGAGCAACCGCTTTTTCGGCTGGGGTAAAGACCTATAATGGTGCTATTGGAGTAGATAAGGATACCTTGGTGGTACCGCTAATAACCGATAAGGCCTCAAAAAATCAAGTTGCTACGGGAGTCATTAGTACCTCTTCGGTTACTCATGCTACACCAGCTTCTTTTTTCGCCCATGTTAAACGTAGAAGTATGGAAGAAGCAATAGCAGCACAGTTACCAGAGTCGTCAATAGATTTCTTTGCAGGGGCTGGTAACGATTTCTTTTTTAAGCGTAAAGATAGTACCGATTTGAGCACTGCCTTTTCTAAAAATGGATTTGTTGTTGATACGGTCTCTCTTAATACATCGCAAAACCTTGATGGCAATAAAAAATACGGTTTTTTGTTAGCTCCAAAGAGCATGCCTAAAATGAGTGAAGGACGCGGAGATTTTTTAAGTCAGGCAACCCGTTTGGGAGTAGATTACCTGTCTAAAAACAAAGCTGGCTTTTTTTTAATGGTGGAAGGGTCACAAATAGATTGGGGAGGCCATGCAAACGATTCAGATTATATTGTTGAAGAAGTAAAAGACTTTAGTAAAGTTATTGGAGAAGTACTTGATTTTGCAGAGAAAGACGGCAATACACTGGTTGTTGTAACGGCCGATCATGAAACTGGGGGCTATACGCTTGCTTCTGAAAATGGAAACTATAATAAGATTAAAGGAAGCTTTTCAACTGGAGGGCATTCAGCTACGTTAATACCTGTGTTTGCTTATGGGCCAGGAGCCGAAAATTTTCAGGGGATTTATGAAAACAATGCCATATACCATAAAATTATTCAGTTAACCCAATGGGGGAAATAATGAACTATAATGGATGTCTTATTACATGACATACAGCAATGTACTATTTGCAAAGACCACTTGCCATTGGGACCACGACCGGTTATGTCGGCACATCCGGAATCTAAAATTGTGATTATTGGTCAGGCACCGGGAACAAAGGTACATGCTTCGGGTGTTCCATGGGACGATGCTAGTGGTAAGCAATTGCGCAAGTGGTTGGGTGTTACCGATGAAACATTTTACGATGCTACCAAATTTGCTATTATACCTATGGGTTTTTGTTATCCAGGAAAAGGAAAAACAGGTGATTTGCCACCTCGTCACGAATGTGCGCCACAATGGCACCGAGCCTTATTGGATAAGTTGTCAAAAGTAGAGCTGGTTATTTTAATAGGGCTCTATGCACAAAACTATTATTTAAAAGATCGGGCTAAGAAAACGTTGACCGAAACGGTTCGTGATTATAAAATGTATTTGCCTACATATTTACCTTTACCCCATCCGTCACCCAGAAACCGATTTTGGCTTAGTAAAAATCCTTGGTTTGAAGATGAAGTGTTACCAATTTTAAGACAACAAGTAAAATCTATCCTTAACCTGTAAATGGTTCACATAAAATAAGCTTTACTAAGAATTAACCTAATCATTCCTGGTGAGGTTTTGTCTAATATCTAATGATCTAAATATGTTTTCCTTTCTCCCAACCATGTTTCCCTAGAAATTGTTCTCCACTTTCTACAGCACCCTCTTCAATAGAAGTTCCCATGCTATCGTTCCAGCGATTTAAATAACCAAAAAGAGAAATAACACCTAGCATTTCTACTATTTCGCCTTCGTTCCAATATTTGTATAAACGTTTTTTTATAGTGTCGTCAACAGCATTTGGAATTTGAGAAGCCGCTAAGCTAAAATCCAAAGCAGCACGCTCGGCCTCATTAAAAGATGGGTGTGTGCGGTATTCCCATATGTTATCCAATTGTTCTTGCTCGGCACCATAGCGTTCTGCGGCACGTATGGCATGTGCTTGGCAATATCGGCAGCCTGTTGCGTTGCTTGAAACCCAGGCAATCATTCGTTTTAAGGCAGAACTTACCCGACCTTCATTGGCCATAACAGCCATATTCAAATTGATAAATGCTTTGCTAATGGCGGGTCGGTGTTGCATGGTAAGCACCGAATTGGGACAGAACCCAAGTGTTTCATTAAAGAAATTGGCTAGCTTTTTAGTTTCTGAATCGTGGTCGGCAGATAAAGGTGATACTAAAGGCATAATTATATTTTTTAGTAGTATTTTTGAATTCACAAGTAACAAAATAATTTATAAAACATGGCAAATCATATAACAACAAAGTGGTTAGGTAACATGAAGTTTGAAAGCAATAATCCATCTGGGCATAATCTGTTTATAGATGCAGGGCCTGAGAATGATGGTAATGGAGAAGGATATCGTCCTAAAGCTTTAATGTTGTCGGCATTGGCAGGTTGTTCGGGAATAGATGTGGGATCTCTTATAAAAAAAATGAAATTGGAGGTAGACGATTTTAATATTGAGATAGACGCCGAACTTACCGAAGAGCATCCAAAATATTATCATAAAGTTACGATGGACTTTCACTTTTACGGAGCAGCATTAAATGAGAAGAAACTTAAAAAAGCAGTAGACTTATCCGTTGATAAGTATTGTGGTGTTATGGCCATGTTCCGAAAGTTTGCAGATGTACAGGTGAATACATTTTTTAATAAGTAATCAAGTTGTCTAAAATGAATAAGTTAAGCGTTTTAGTTTTTAGTGTATTATTTATAGGGTTGGGGTATGCACAGCAAAAAGTACATGTTGTTTCCCATAATGGCGAGACCATTGTTACCGATCCGTCAAAGGGAAGTAACAGCTACAAGAGGCTAGCTGTTTTTCCAGAAAAGTCAAAAGAAATACGTAGTATCATTTTAAACTTAAAGTTTGAGTGTCCCGATAAGATGCGTTGTGCCGATTGGGATTATGTCGATCATATAAAAGCACGTCAAAAAAATGATTCGACTGTTTACGAAATTGCACGCATGCTAACCCCTTATGGTGGTTTTTTTCAGAAAGATTGGGGGTTTGAGTGGCGTGTAGATGTTACCGACTTTAGTTTGGTTTTAAGAGATGATGTTGAGATTGATTATATCCATACAGGCTATGAAGACAACAAAACGCGAGGATGGAAAGTTACTGTAGATTTCGAGATCACTTATGGTACACCAGTAGCCAATCCGTTGGCAATACATAAGGTTTATGACGGGAGTTTTAAATATGGTTACAAAGATGATCCTATTGAAAACCATTTAGTGCCTACAACTTTTAATGCCAATACAAAAACGAATTTCTCTAAGGTTAAGATCCATCAAACAGGCCATGGTATGGATGCTAATGGCTGTGGTGAGTTTTGTAGTAAGTATCGCGATATTGTATTTAACGGTGAGGTTGTGGATCATAAGGATTTATGGATGGAATGTGGAGACAACCCCTTATTCCCACAGGCTGGAACCTGGATTTTTGATCGGGCCAATTGGTGTCCCGGATATTTGGTGCAGCCGGATGAGGTTTTATTAAGTACTGCTCCCGGTAAACCATTTACGGTCGATATAAATATGGAGCCTTATGAAACTGAAAAACCTAGTGCAAATGAACTGTTGTCGGCATTTGTTATAGAATATGAAAAACCGAATGCGCAAAATGATGTGACCTTGATTGATATCATCCAGCCGTCAACACGTTTAGAACACAGCAGAAAGAATCCTTTTGGAGGATTGCCAGTAATAATGGTAAAGAATAATGGAAGTAAGCCATTAAAGAAAATGACCGTTACTTATTTTATTGAAGGCGAAAAACCCCAAAAGCATCAATGGGCGGGACACATTAATTTTGGAGATATGGCAGCCATAACCTTGCCTACCGAAGTATTTAGTAAAAAAACGCAGGCCAAGTTTCATGTTACACTATCAAGGCCCAATGGGAAAAAGGATGCTTTTAAGGCCGATAATACATTGGAGTCCGACTACGAACGCCCAGATATATTACCGGAAACGATAGTCGTATATTATAAGACCAATAACAAACCCGGACAAAATACGTATCGTATCCAAAATAGTTTTGGAGAGATCGCTTTTGCTAAAGATAGTACAAATATGAAGCCTGGTACGGTTTACCAAGATACAATCACCTTAAAACCGGGCAATTATAATTTTAAGTTTAACGATACCAAAGGAGATGGTTTGGAATTTTGGTTTAAAGCCAGGGATGGACGCGGCGAGGTTAAGCTATTGGATTCCCTTGGCATGGCTATTAAGCAGTTTAAATCCGATTTTGGGAGCCACATTAATTATAACTTTGCGGTGCGAACCGATATGCCCTACGAGCTAGACAATGTGCCCTCAGTAGCTGTTTTTCCAGCACGTACCAATGGCCCTATTACACTCGATTATTTTTGTAATGAATCGGCGAATGTGAAAGTACTTATAGTGGACCAAGAAGATGAAGATATTGTCTTGGAGACACATACATACAATAATTTTAGCAGAGGTCCTCTCACTTATAACTTATCGTATTTACCAAAAAAACGTTATTATATCAAGGTGTTTATGGACGAGAAGGAAGTGTATAAAAATAGAATACGATTAAAGGAATAATGTATGCGTTGGACGCTTAAACCAAAGCCAGATACACAAAAGATAAACGCTTTACAGGAAGCGCTTCAAGTAGAGGCTGGTATAGCAAACTTATTGCTACAGCGTGGTATTGAAACTTATGAAGATGCCAAGGCATTTTTTAGGCCACGTTTAGATCACTTGCACGATCCGTTTTTAATGCAGGATATGGATAAGGCGGCAATGCGTGTTAAGCAAGCGATAGCCAATGGTGAAAATATTATGGTTTATGGCGATTATGATGTGGATGGTACCACATCCGTGGCTTTAATGGCTTCCTATTTAAAAACCAGAACCGATAAGGTGACTACTTACATACCGGATCGATATGACGAGGGTTATGGGATTTCATATAAGGGCATTGATTTTGCTTCGGATAATGATATTTCGCTCATTGTTGCATTAGACTGTGGCATAAAGGCTATCGATAAAATTGCATACGCTAAAGAAAAGGGTATCGATTTTATTATTTGCGACCACCACCGTCCAGGAGATGCCATTCCCGATGCAGTAGCTGTTTTAGATCCCAAACGTTCAGATTGTAACTATCCGTATAAAGAATTGTGTGGATGCGGGGTAGGGTTTAAACTCATTCAGGCATTGGCATTACAAGAAGGCAAGACTATTGAAGATTTAATTGGATATTTGGATCTGGTAGCGACGGCCATTGGTG
This sequence comes from Snuella lapsa, assembly GCF_039539345.1. NCBI lineage: Bacteria > Pseudomonadati > Bacteroidota > Flavobacteriia > Flavobacteriales > Flavobacteriaceae > Snuella > Snuella lapsa. The sequence continues at coordinate 24,930 of NZ_BAABCY010000038.1, forward strand.
CCGATATTGTACCCATTACTGGGGAAAACAGGGTGTTGGCTTATTTCGGTTTACAGGTAATTAATGGTAATCCCAGACCAGGAATCCATGCTATTTTAGAGCAAATAAAAAAAGACACGCTTACCATTACCGATGTGGTTTTTATCGTGGCGCCACGAATCAATGCCGCTGGACGCATGAAACATGGAGATTATGCCGTAGCCTTATTAACTGAGACCGATATTACTGCCGCAAGAAAACTGGCTTCAGAAATAGATGCATATAATTTAGACAGACGTGAAACCGATAAACAAATTACAGAAGAAGCACTTCAACAAATTGAAGCTCAAAATGAACAAGACCGTTTTACTACGGTTGTTTATAATGAAACTTGGCATAAAGGGGTTATTGGTATTGTGGCTTCTCGATTAACCGAAACCTATTACCGCCCTACCCTGGTGTTTACAAAAAGTGGCGATAAATTGGCCGCTTCGGCACGATCAGTTTCCGGGTTCGATGTGTATAACGCCTTAGAAGCTTGTAGTGAGCATATAGAACAATTTGGCGGACATAAGTATGCAGCTGGTTTAACATTACAAGAGTCGAATTATGAAGCTTTTAAACAGGCATTTGAAGATACTGTTTCAAAAACGATTGATAAAAGGTTGCTGACACCTGAAATAAAGATCGATTCCGAATTGCATTTAAGTGATATCACACCAAGGTTTTACAGAATACTAAAACAGTTTGCTCCTTTTGGACCGGGTAATATGACACCTATTTTTCTAACAACAGATTTAAGGGATACGGGTTACGGGAAATGTGTAGGTGAAGACAAAACACATTTAAGAATTACCGTTACACAACCAGAAGCCAATCCCATTGTTTGTATTGGTTTTGGGTTGGGAGAAAAATACCCCTTAATTTCTGGACAAAAGACTTTTAAAACAGTGTATTCGGTAGATGAAAATGAATGGCAAGGTAACGTGTCGCTTCAACTCAAGCTAAGGGATATTAAAGCATAGTTTTATTTAGGTTGCCTGATTTACAAGGAAAATAATTATGGACAGGAAAGATCCTTATGCTGCTTTACGATTTAAAGAGTTCAATATCTTTTTATTGGTTCGTTTTGTTTTGGTCTTTGGTTGGTCCATGCAGTTTATTGTTATAGAATGGCAGGTGTATAGTTTAACCAAGGATCCGTTGTCTTTAGGTATTATTGGTTTAATGGAAATTATACCAGCGTTTACTATGGCACTATTTGCTGGGCATATTGTAGACCAAAAAGAAAAACGGAATTTATTGGCTTGGTGTATTGCGGCTTTTTCGCTAATTAGCATGGGATTGTTTTTGCTTACTTGGCCTGTTTTAGTGAGCGATTGGCATAGTAAAACCATTTTATATGGAATATATACTTTAGTGTTCTTCGGAGGATTTTTACGGTCTTTTTTTGGGCCGACCATTTTTTCTCTAGTCGCTTTAATAGTGCCTAAAAAAGTGTATCCCAATGCTGCTACGTGGAATAGTTCTACCTGGCAGATGGCATCGGTATTGGGGCCTGCTTTTGGTGGCTTTTCAATTAGTTGGTTAGGTGTACATTGGTCGCTTTGTATCATTTTTGGATTGGTAATTTTGGCATTGGTTATTTTATTACAGATTAAACGGAAACCCATTTTAAACCCTAAAATAGGTGAGCCTGTAGTAGAAAGTTTAAAGGAGGGAGTACGGTTTGTATTTAAAACAAAAGCTATTCTGGGCGCTATGACCTTAGATATGGTAGCTGTTTTGTTTGGAGGGGCTATTGCACTATTGCCGGTTTTTGCTCAAGATATATTAAAAGTAGGAAGCGAAGGGTTTGGCGTATTAAGAGCAGCTCCAGCTGTTGGTGCGTTTTTAACGATGTTGGTTACGGCTTATTTACCCATTAGTAAACATGCGGGAATGAAATTATTACTCGCTATTTTTGGGTTTGGTATATGCATTATCGTTTTTGGGTTGTCTTCTGTGTTTTGGATATCGCTATTGGCCTTGTTCTTTAGCGGTGTTACAGATGGGGTGTCGATGGTTATTAGACAAACAATTTTACAGATTAAAACTCCCGATCATATGCGTGGGCGTGTGGCTTCGGTTAATTCCATGTTTGTTGGATCGTCGAATGAGTTAGGTGCTTTTGAAAGTGGAGTAACTGCAAAGTTAATGGGAACAGTTACTGCAGTAGTTTTTGGAGGAACAATGACATTGTTAACGGTAATTACAACAGGTCTTGTGTCACCTTCGTTTAGGAAATTAGATCTTACCAAAGATATAGAGGCACACGAAAGGGAAGGTTAGTATTCCTTGATTTCAAAAAGTTTGCCGTCAAAGACGCCGTAGGTGTAATATGAAATCCAATCGCCTAAATTGATGTATTTAGAGGTTTCGTTAAGTGTTATGTTTAAGGGTAAATGTCTATGGCCAAATACAAAATAATCGCGATGCTTTTCTTCTAGTTTTCGTTTGCAGTATTGTACGAGCCACTCATTATCTTCGCCCAAAAAATGGATGTCTTCATCACCAGAAATCAATTTGTTTTTTACCGAAAGGTATTGCGCTAAGCGAACACCTAAATCGGGATGTAACCAACGAAACAACCATTTACTAAATGGGTTGGTAAACACTTTTTTCATGCGTTTGTAGCCTTTGTCTCCCGGCCCCAAGCCATCACCATGACCAATAAAAAAAGTACTGTTGTTAAATGTAAATTCTTTGGGTTTGTGGTAAACAGGGATATTGAGTTCTTCTTCAAAATAACCATCCATCCAAAGATCGTGATTGCCCACAAAATAATAAATAGGAATACCAGCATCACTAATTTCTGCCAGTTTGCCCAGTGTTCTGGTAAAACCTTTAGGGACAACTGTTTTGTACTCAAACCAAAAATCGAAGAGATCTCCAAGCAAAAAAATAGCAGCGGCATCATCTTTAATCTCATCTAACCAAGCAACAAATTTCTTTTCGCGAGGCAGTGAAGCTTCTTTTGTTGGAGCGCCTAAGTGGTTGTCTGAGGCAAAGTATATTTTTTTTCCCGTTGGAATTTGCATGGTGTAAATATAGTTTTTTTAGTCAGAAGACAGAAGCTATGAGTTAAAAGAGAAAAGAGATAAGCTAAAAGTTTGGAGTAGGAAGCTTGAAGACGGAAGTTAGAAGGTGGAAAAGTCATGGTTATTAGTTTACAGTTGAAAAGATACAGGAACGGTTTAAACTTTTATAGAAATAAACGCTTTTACTTTTTTTTTACCGTCAAGTAGCCCTGTTATGCAGCTCAAAAAAGCCTCTTTGATTTGTTGACCGAGGTTTTATACTAATGTTTCTCAAAGTACTTACGAAAGTTAACAAATTAAATATGTGTCCTTCGGCTAAATTACTAGTCTTTCCTAATGTATTGGGTAACGCCCTAAATGTTATCGTAAGCAAACCACTCTGCAAATGATGTCTCTGTTTCTTGAAGTTTTAGGGAGTGAAGTTCTATGTGTTCTGGCAGGCGGCTTTTTATTTTTTTTGCAAAATCGATAATCATCATTTCGCTGGTGGGTTGGTAATCTACCAACATAACATTGTGGCCGCGATCGCCTAATTCTTTGGCAAGCTCGATGTGTGGTGTGTTTTTATTAAAAACAGTTGCATGGTCGAAAACATTTACGATTTCTTCTTTTACAATTTTTTTTAGGTCGCTAAAATCAATCACCATTCCATATTTTACATTGGTTTTGTCCATAATTGGGGAGCCAATAACTGTTACCGACAGTTTGTAGCTGTGGCCGTGTACATTTTTACACTTACCGTCGTATCCGTATAGGGCATGACCGGTTTCAAAAGAAAACTGTTTAGTTATGCGAATGTTGCTCATGGGTTAAATATTTTCGATACAAAGATATTCATTTTGTAAAAGCAATTTAATTTTAGATTACATTTGCGCACTTTTGTCTACTATGGGCATGTAGTTTATTGTTTTTAAGCTATGGACAATCTTTTTGAGGCGATCGATTTTGTTGAAAATCCGCAGTATGAGCAAATCATATTAGATATCGTCAATCAACAATTTAGTATTGTTGAAAATTTTTTTACCCCCGAGGTGATCGTTTCCTTAAGACAATCGCTTTTGGAAAAGTACGAAGCAGATAGTTTTAAAAAGGCTGCCATAGGTAATAGAGTTAACGAAACCATTGTTAGATCGGTACGTGGCGATGTGATCTTGTGGATTGATGAGAGTAGGCCAAATGAGGCCGAAAGTTTATTTTTTAATAAAATAAACGAATTGGTCAATTATCTAAACCGCACGTGTTTTTTGGGGATTCTACAAAAAGAATTTCATTATGCTATTTATCCACCTGGGACTTATTATAAAAAACACATCGATACCTTTCAAAATGACGACAGGCGAAAGCTTTCCTTTGTATGCTATTTAAATGATCAAGACTGGCAACCAGAAAATGGAGGTGAACTGGTATTGTATATAGATGCTAATGGAAAACAAACAGAAAAAGTGATCTATCCATTTCCCGGGCGCGTGGTTATTTTTGAAAGCCAATTAATAGAGCATGAAGTAAAACCAGTAAACATGGAGCGATTGAGTATAACAGGTTGGTTAAAAACCCGATAATATGATTATCGTTTTCTAATCCTGTTTACAATGTATACTACAATTAAAATGATAGCTAATAGAAGAAATAGACCGTTTCCGCTAACAAATGACATGATATCCATAGGAGGTATTTATTGATTCTTTTTTTTGTTGTAATAATAAATTAAATAAGCCAGTACTACAAGAATTATAAAGGGCAGCATAGTGCCTATAAAAACACCAATCTCATAACTTTTGTCGGGAGCATTGCGTATTTTTTCTTCAATATTTATTTCTTGTAGTATAGTGAATAATAGATTCATATTGACTTTTATTCGGTAATCGATATTTTAACGTTCCGAGGCTAGCCTCGAAATCAAAAAATAAATTTCTGTAAATGCCTTGCAGCTCAAACCGAGGCAGTTTTACGATATAACAAAGTTAATTGTTTTGGGATAGCGGAATAAATATTTTCCTAAATTTTACGATTAGGGGAATGCCTCTGGCTATAATCCAAAAGGTAAGTGCAATAAAAATGGCATAGAGCTTATAGTCTAGTGAGTCTAAGAAAAACAGGATGGGTACAAATACAATAAATGTTGAGAACAATAGGACATTGCGTAAGTATTTCATTTTACCAAGACCTTTAAAAATCCCATCGAAAATAAAGGCTAACGCACAAAGCGGCTGCATGGCCAGTACAATCCAGAAAATGGCTTGAAACTCTCTTAATACTGCTGTGTCCTTAGTAAAGATATGGCCTATAGGATAATAAAGTACACCTCCTGTTACTGCTAAAATGAGCCCAACAACAATGCCGTATTTTATTAACGTGTTACTTAATTCAATAAGGGTTTTGTAGGTTTTTCCACCATATAACTTGCCAGACAAAATATTTCCTGCGCTGGCATAACCGTCAATAATAAAGGCACCAAGAAACCACAAGTTAATAGCAATGGTATAGGCTGCAATATAGCTGGGACCATAACTTGTTGCGAAAGCACTTGCATAGTAAAGGGTAACGTTTAGAGCTATGGTACGAACAAACAGGTTAAGAATCATTAATAGAAAGCGGTTAATTTCCTTGTTAAAGGGGAAGCTTAGTTTTAATGGAATAGGTGTTTTGCTAAGTAGGTAATAAGCTGAACAAAGAGCCATTAATATTTGGGCGGCAACACTGGCATAGGCAGCTCCTTTTATGTGCATGGGAGGTATAAAGCCTTGGATGCCATATACCAAAACAACATCTAAAATAATGTTTGTAACCGACCCGATTATAGCAATAACCATGGGATAATAGGTGTTTTGAAGTCCTCTAAAAGCTCCAAAAACACCAATGGTGAACAGCGTAAAAGGGAAGCCCATTACCCGTATTTTGTAATAATCGACGCTATAATCCAAAATAAGCCCAGATGCATTGTAAAGTTTAAAGATGCTGGCCGAAAAAGGAAAAGTACTTAGTATAATAAAAAGGCTTAAGCTTGTAACAATAAAAATAGCCTGAGCTGGCAGGTTTTTTATTTTATGGAGTTGATCGGCTCCAACATATTGTGAGACAATAGATGATATGGCACTTCTTGTTTGCCCTAATACCCAGATAAGCATGGATAAAAATGTTGTTACAATACCCACTGCTGCTAACGATTCGGTAGCATTATTAGGGATATTCCCCACAATAGCAGCATCGGTGAGCGATAGAATGGGCTCTGATATTCCTGCAATTAATGCCGGAATAGCTAGTTTGTTTATCTGTTTTAAGTCTATAGTTGTATTCACAGTACAAGTTCGTAGCAATAAAAAGGATGATGACTCTGATTGGGAAAGAAAATTTCCTCCAATCGTTTATAGCCGCGAAGTTCGTAAAAAATTAAGTTTTTAGGGTTCTGAGAAAACGTGTCTAATCTTATAGAGCTATAATTATTTTTTATAGCAAGGGTTTTGGCGAAGTCCATTAACTTTTGTGCATGGCCTTTACCTTGGTGTTCTGGATGGACAGCCAGTCTGTGAATATATAGGTTATTCTTGTTTGGGGTGCGCCATGAAACAGGAAGGTAAACAGCATCCATAAGGTCGGATAGGGTTATGCATCCTATTACTTTGGCATCAACTTCCATAACATATAATTCCCCTCGTGATGCATCTTTTTCAAAGGCTTCTTTATTGGGGTATGAGGCATTCCATTGGTAAATATGGTTCTTGATCATATGCGTGGCACATGCGCTGGTAATGCCCATGATTGCATGAATATCATCTGATGTCCCTTTGCGAATCATTTTTAATGCGTATTTTTGCCTAAGAATTTTTTTATAAAAGTAGTATTTAATTCGTTTTAAATGAAGAATATCCTAGTTCCTGTTGGGTCGTCCAAGAATGCAGTAAGTCACTTGCAATACGCCATAGATTTTGCTGAAGCTGTTGGCGCAAAGCTTTTTGTTGTTCAGGTTTATAATGTTTATGCTAAGGCAGGAACTATGGTTAATGTTGATAAGATCATTGAACGTGAAAGTTTAAAGAATTTAAATGATCTAATTGCTCAGGTAAATTGCAAATCGGTTGATGTGATCGTAAAAACCTTAAAAGGAAAGCTGGTAGATACTTTGGAACTGGCATGTAAGGCAGCCGATATTGATTTAATGTTACTGGAACCCAGAACAAACTCTGTAAAAGAGGAGGTTTTTTTAGGAAAAACGTCTGGTAAGATTATAAAGCAAACACAAATTCCGGCACTTATTGTACCTGAGGGTTATGTGTTTAAACCTATAAATAGCATATTGCTGGCGGTTAAATCGGCCATTATTAAAAAAGAAAATGCTTTAGTGCCTTTAATCGCCGTAAAGGATAGCTTTAAGGCAGAAATAGGTCTTTTGCTGGTAAAGACGCCGTATTATAATGATGGTGATTTTGAGCTTAATAAAGATTTAGAAAGTATTGTAAACAGTATTACTAAAACAGAAAATGCTACTACGTTTCAAGGTGTTTTACAGCATTATGAATCTCATGATCCAGACTTGCTGTGTGTGGTAAGAAGAAAGCGCGGATTCTTTACCAAAAAATGGGAAAAGAATGTTATTAAGAAAAAGGATTTTTCAAGTAATATACCTGTTTTGGTTTTAAGGGGGCTTAAATAAAAAAAACAGCATAAGTTTTTATCTTCAGAGAGGGTCTTAGGGTTGCTGATTTATTGTTTGATACGGTTGTATTTTTTCATTATTTCAATTAGTTTTTGGTGAGGTAAGGCGTAAACTTTATTTCCATTAATACCTTCCATGGTTTTGGCAGCAATCATTGCATTAATAATAGCTTCTTCAACAGCTTGAATAGTTGCTTCGAACACGTCATTCATCCAATCCTTGGAAATGGTCTCAGCCTTAGTTTTACCTTCTCTTATGTATGCATCTTGATTAGCGGTGGAGAATGCTATAAAAATGTCGCCAGAGCCATTGGCGCCAATTCCACCTAATTTCCCAATTCCTATGGGGATTCTGCGTGTAATTCTTTTTAGTTGATATGGAAGTAAGGGGATGTCGGTAGCAACGATAACAATTATGGAACCATCTCCGTTTTTTCGTCGCGATTCTGGTTGTCCGTGGTATTCAATATTTAAAGTGTCTTTTAATTCTTTACCAACAGGTACGCCGTCAATTCTAAATCGTTTTTTGTCACCAAAATTTGATTGCACTAAAACGCCAACGGTGTATGTTGTGTCAGGAAATTTTAAAATTCGGGAGGATGTACCAATACCTCCTTTAAATCCAAAGGACATCATACCTGTCCCACCGCCAACATTTCCTTCTTCAACTTTGGTTGTTGATGTATTATTGATCGCCTCTAAAACATGGTGTTCCTGAATTTGAAATCCGTAAATATCATTTAAAAAGCCGTCATAAGTTTCTGCGACTACAGGAAAGGCCCACCACCAATTCTCATTGCTCCAAGATGTATCGACCATCCATTTAAGTGTTGCTTGCCTTACGGATCCTACACTAAAAGTGTTGGTTAGCAATATAGGTGTTTCTAGAAAACCAGATTCTGTAATCCAGGTTGTACCAGTCATTTCTCCATTTCCATTCAAGCTGTACCAATTGGCATATAATGGTTTTTTCTTTTTCCCACTAGGGAATATGGCTGTTACGCCTGTTCTTATGGGTCCTTGCCCTAGTTTGTTTTTTCCGTTACCTGAAATTATTGGCTAATTCAGTTCGATTTGTGCCACCGATTTCGGAGTCATTGTGCCATTGATTTCGGTTTAAACCGTG
>NZ_BAABCY010000039.1:0-26954 GCF_039539345.1 Snuella lapsa
CACTTTAATATACTAAATATTCTGCTTTTTCTATACCAAAAAATCGCTTTTCTTACGTCGAACTCAGGTTTCTAGCCATCATATTTTGTTTTACGTTAATTATTTGTCAGTTTTTACCATTTTTTTGGTTAGAAGCGCCTAACTAAGTTCGCTTATTTTTATGATAAAATCAAGTGTTAAGCACGTAAAAAGTCATAATTTTGTTTTGAATATACGAATATCTGTTATTAGTAATAATTTGCGTTTTGCCTTTCATGACGGAGCGTAGCAAATGAAGAGTCTTTCAAAAGCTTGTGTTGAGTACGTCTAAATATCGGAATGACTAAACACTGTTTTTTACATTAGGATATTCAATTTTGAAAAAAGCAGTCTTTGATTATGGAACAAACTACAAATACTATATTAATGATCCGTCCTGTGAATTTCAGGATGAACGAGCAAACAGCAGTAAATAACTATTATCAAAAGGTATTGGGTAATGTGTTGCCAGAAACGGTAAATACCAAAGCTCAGTACGAATTTGATACTTATGTTGAGAGATTAAGAAGCATAGGGGTAAATGTTGTGGTTGTTAATGATACAGAAGAAAGCGATACTCCAGATTCCATCTTTCCTAATAATTGGATTTCATTTCATGAAAACGGAACCGTTGGACTGTACCCTATGTTTGCAGAAAATAGGCGTTTGGAACGACGAGAGGATATTTTAGATATTTTAGAACAACAAGGCTTTGTAATTGAAGATATTATAGATTATACTAGTGCAGAGGAAGATAATGTTTTTCTAGAAGGAACGGGCAGTGTTTTATTGGATCGCAAAAATCGTAGAGCATACTGCGCATTATCTCCCAGAGCTGATGAGGATTTGTTTATTGAATTTTGTGAAGATTTTGAATATACCCCAATTGTTTTCACTGCTTATCAAACTGTGAGCGGGAAGCGTGAGGCAATTTACCATACTAATGTTATGATGTGCTTAGGTGAGACTTTTGCAGTGATATGTATAGATAGTATAGATGATAAAAAGGAACGCAAAAATGTAACGGCTCATTTGAAAGAGAGTAGTAAGGAAATCATTGCTATTTCAGAGGAGCAAGTTAATCATTTTGCAGGTAACATGTTACAAGTAAAAGGAAAAGACAATACGTTGTATTTAGTTATGAGTCAGGCAGCATATAATATATTAACTGCAGATCAAATAGCACGGTTGGAAAAACATACTGAAATACTGGCAAGTTCACTAGATACTATTGAAGCATGTGGTGGAGGAAGTGCCCGTTGTATGATGGCAGAAGTATTTTTGCCGAAATCTTAAATTGCGATTAATTTAAGCAGGTTTGGATTTGGGAAGCTGAACATAGAAGGTGCTGCCTTCGTTAAGTGTGCTTTCAACCCAAATCTTACCATTGTTCAATTCTATCAATTCCTTACAGATAGAAAGCCCTAATCCAGTTCCTTTTTCGTTATTGGTTCCAACTGTTGTAAATGTAGTGTTGCTAAACAGTTTTTCCATATTTTCTTTGGATATCCCAATTCCAGTATCGGCTATGCTTACTATACAACTGCCATTACTAATATGATTGGAAATAGTAATGGTATCCCCATTTTTACAAAATTTCAAGGCATTGGCAAGTAAGTTTTGTACAACAATTTCAAACATGCTTCTGTCGGCATAAGCAAAATCACGTAAAGAATGATCTACTAAGGTAATGCCTTTATTTTCCATACGTTTTTCAACAAGTTTTACCTTGTCTTCAAAAACCTCTTGAATATCAAACAAACTGGGTTTTGGTTCTAAAGAATGCATTTGCGATTTAGACCAGTTTAATAAGTTGTATAAAAGCAAAGAAGCATTATTGGCATTTTCGCTCAATTCAGGTATTAAGTTATCAAATTCCTCTTTCGATAAAGTCCCTTCTTGTAGCAAATTAATAAAACCATTAATAGAAGATAAAGAGTCTTTTAAATCGTGGGACACTATAGAGAATAATTTGTCTTTTACATTATTGGCATTCTCGAGCTGTTCGGTTTGTTCTTGATAGGCTTCGTTTTGTAATTGAATTTTTATATTCTTTTCCTCTAGATCCTGAGTGTATTTTATATTGCTGTTGCGCTTTATGTAAATTAATATTAAAAAAGTAGAAACTATGGCAAACGCTGCAAGAAGTAAATAAGAGATCAGCTTAAAACGATTAAGTGTAGCTCTGCTTCTGTTATTATTAGAGTTTTGAGATAAACTTTCTTCTACCGTATTAGGTTTATCTAAAATAGTATTAACATCTAAATTAGTTGTTTCTATTGTAGATGTATTTATGCTACGGTTTTCGTTTGAAATTTGGTTTTTTAAATCATAGTATCTTCTTTGCCACACAAAAGCAGCAGCAAAGTTCTTTTTAGTAGAATCGATATCTTTCATTAATTTATATTGCCTAAGTAGCTCCTCGTTATTTCCCAAATTTTTTGCCAAGGAACCAGCCTCTAAAAGTTGCTTTTCTGCCAATATAAATTTTCGCTGTTGAAAGTTTAATTCGCCCAAATTGATTAAAGTTGTTAATAACCCAGATTCGTTATTCGTTCGTCGGTTAATTTGTAAGCCTTGTAGCAAATAGCTCGTGGCTTTTTCATAATCCCTGAATTTAAGATATTCACCTCCCAACTTTGGAAAAATGGCACCGCGAATAGAGTCGTTGTTCTTGCCAATACTAGTTATTACTTTTTCGTAATATTCTATAGCTTTACGGTGTTCTCTTTTTATAGAATAAAGCTTGGCCAAATTACTTTGACTATTGATTGTAGCAGATTTATCCTTTAACGCTTCTTGAAGCTCCAGAGCCTTTAAGTTAAACGTAATAGAATTATCAATATCGTTTACATTATAATAGGCCTCTGCAAGATTTGAATAGGCAGAAACCAGTTCGCTTTTTAAGTCTCTTTTCTTAAATGCATCAATAGCAGCCAGCGAATATTGTAAGCCTTTAGTATAATTTCCGCGTTTAATTTCTATTAAACCAATGCTGTTGTTTACTTTGGCAATGCCTAGAGTGTCATTTAATTCGTTAAATAATGTTTTAGACTTTGAGTAATTGGAAGTGGCATTGATATAATCATTTTTTTGCGCAAATATCAAAGCCCTATAATAGGTAATTTCGGCAATCCCTTTTTTGTAATTCAATGAAGAGGCAAGTCTGTCACTTTCTATAATATATTTTAACGCTCTATCATAATCTTTTAAGTCATAAAGCGATTTAATAAGGCTTAAAGAAGTGTCTACCTTTAAGGTGTCTTGGTTTTGAAATGCTAATTGTATGGAAAGGCTGTCTAATTCCTTGGTTTGCGAAAAACTGTAGAAAGCAGATAAAAATATAATTATAATTAACGTAATTGTTTTTCTCATACAATGTATAAATTACAAGTACTGTCGCTATAATTAAGGTATCTTACTTTGAGGGAAAAAAAGATTACTCTATTTAAGCTTAAAAAATATTAGTGTTTAAAAGTTCATTAATAGCTAATGGTTAAACAAAAGTTGGAAAAACTGTCTTTAAAAGCTAATTTCTCTGTTTTACTACCAAAAAATTAGATGAAATGAAGCCCGAAATTTTGAGAAATATCGACGAATAGATTAACGGCAAAAATCATAGAAAAACAACACTTTTATCGATGAAATGCACCTGCATAATTTGGAGTTATATTTATATCTGTAGTAATTCTTTGAATATAAATGCTTTTAAGAGGATTTGTTGAGTTACCATTAGTAATTTCCAGTTATGTTGTAGCCTATGCATTAAAGCTCATTTTTATAAATACTGCTTTAATAAAAATTTTATCTTTGTGCACTCAAAAAAAGTACTATTAATGAGCTTTCAAGAAACTTTATCAAACCAAGTAAAACAAGCTGTTTTATCAAATTATAAGATAACTGTCGATACCGTAGAATTTCAAGCAACCAGAAAAGAATTTGCTGGGGATATTACGGTTGTAATTTTTCCAATGTTACGTTTTATAAAAGGCAATCCAGTACAAATAGGAGAGGTAATAGGAAATTATTTGGTAGAACATGTTGATGAAGTAAAAGCATTTAATGTTGTAAAGGGCTTTTTAAATATAGAAATAAGTGATGCTTATTTTATTGACTTTTTTAATGGTATAAAAGATCTACCTAACTATGGTTTTGAAATGCCTCAGCAAGGAGATAAAGCTATAATGGTAGAATATTCGTCACCAAATACAAATAAGCCATTGCATTTAGGACATATAAGGAATAACTTATTAGGCTACAGTGTTGCGGAAATTTTAAAAGCTTCAGGTAAAAAAGTTTATAAAACACAAATTATAAACGATAGGGGTATACATATTTGCAAAAGTATGCTTGCCTGGAAACGTTTTGGTAATGGAGAAACGCCAGAAAGTACAGGTTTAAAGGGGGATAAATTAGTGGGCAATTACTATGTGAAGTTTGATCAAGAATACAAAAAGGAGATAGAAACTTTAGTTGCCAAAGGACAAACAGAAGAGGATGCTAAAAAAAACGCACCAATTTTGTTAGAAGCCCAAGAAATGCTTTTAAAATGGGAAGCCGGAGATGAAGAAACGGTTGCATTATGGAAAAAGATGAACGGTTGGGTGTACAATGGCTTTAATGAAACCTATAAAAATTTGGGAGTCGATTTTGATACCTTATACTATGAAAGCGAAACCTATTTGTTAGGAAAAGAATTTGTGTCAGAAGGTTTAAAGTCAGGGGTTTTTGTTAAAGAAGCAGATGGTTCGGTTTGGTGCGATTTAACCGAAGATGGTTTAGATAAAAAAATAGTACAACGTGCCGATGGAACCGCTGTGTATATGACTCAGGATATTGGTACTGCTATACAGCGTATTAAAGATTTTCCTGATGTTGGTGGTATGGTATATACCGTTGGAAATGAGCAGGACTACCATTTTCAGGTATTGTTTTTAATTCTTAAGAAGTTAGGTTTTGAATGGGCTAAAAACCTATACCATTTAAGTTATGGTATGGTGGATCTTCCCAGTGGAAAAATGAAGAGTAGGGAAGGTACCGTGGTAGATGCCGATGATCTTATTGAAGAAATGGCTGCTACAGCTGGTGAGATATCCGAAGAATTAGGGAAATTAGAAGGTTATACTGATGCTGAGAAACAAGAGCTATACAAAGTTATAGGACTAGGGGCTCTAAAATATTATATCTTAAAAGTAGATCCTAAAAAACGTATTCTTTTTGATCCTAAGGAATCTATCGATTTTCAAGGGAACACAGGGCCTTTTATTCAGTATACTTATGCCAGGATTCGATCTATCCTAAGAAAGGTAGATTTTAGTTACAATACGGCTTTAAGTGTTGGAGATAAGACGTTAGCAGATAAGGAGCGGGAGCTAATAAAACAATTACAGTTGTTTCCGGAAGTTGTTCAAAACGCAGCGACACAACACAGTCCGGCATTAATTGCTAATTATACCTATGATCTGGTAAAAGAATTTAATTCCTTTTATCAGAATATATCCATTCTGGGTGCAGATAATGAAAATGACAGGATATTTAGGGTGCAACTTTCAGAAAAAGTAGCGGTGACCATAAAAAATGCCTTTAAGGTATTGGGGATTCAAGTGCCGGAAAGGATGTAGTAACTTCTTATTTGATACTTTCCCATTTGGGATGTTTCTTTAGTTCGTCCATTAAAAATTGTTTGGTTTTCTTCTCCTCCCCAGTTAGAGAATCTGGATGTATGGGGTGTTTTTCCAAAGGATCTTTATCTAAATTGAAAAACTTTCCGTCTTGGTATAATTTATAACCAAGCGTTCTAACAAATTGATTTCTATATTGATTAACGCGTTTCCCCCATTGCGGGTCGTAGTGTACAAATGCCGTGTTACGCGCTTTATAGCCAGTGCCTTTTAATAGAGGATAGAAACTTTTACCGTCTGAGGGAGTTTCTTTTCCTACGATATCAGCCAAGGTTGGAAAAAAATCACTAAACTCTATTAGCTCATTATAAACAAATCCTTTCTTAATAGCTTGAGGCCAAGAAACAATTAGCGGTACATGTGTGCCAGTGTCAATTGTATTGCCTTTAGCTCCCTGAACAATACTATTTGCCATTTTCGAATATATTGTAGGATGTGTGCCATTGTCACCAGTAAAAATAATGATTGTATTATCTTCAATATTAAGCGCTTTGAGCTTGTCCCTTATACTTCCTACAATTATATCAGCATAGCTCACCATATCTTTAAAATAGGTCGTGTCGTTTTTCTTTCGTAAATCAACTTGTTCCCAATCTTTAGAATCTGGTGTAGGTACAAAAGGATCATGGACCAAGACCATTGGATAGTAGATAAAAAAGGGACTGTCCTTTTTACGCTCCATATACTCCATGATATAGTTGACGAATAAATCAGGTCCATAATCATCCATTTTTCCTTTTATAAGCTCACCATTTTGCTCGATTAAGGGAGCTGCATACCGTCCGCCCTCACTTCCAGATTTAGTTAATTGCCATAAGCAATATTCGTCAAAACCAAAAGAGTTGGGTTTTGTGTTGTCATTCCAATCGAGAATGTTGTCTTTGTGGTAAGCTCCATTAAGTTGCCATTTTCCAACAATACAGGTTGCGTACCCTGCATCCTGCATTAAGTTTCCAAAAGTGTATTGATCTGTGTTTAAATGACCAAAATAATCGTAATTTCTGTAGTTATATAGTCCAGTCATTATTTTTACCCTTGAAGGCGTGCAAAGAGGTTGGGAAATGCACTTTGAAAAGCGAATCCCATTCGAAGCTAAATGATCGAGGTTTGGTGTATTGTATGATATGGAACCATTAGAACTTAAGCATTCATATCCCATATCATCAGCCATAATAAGTATGATGTTAGGTTTGCTTTTATCCGATTGGCAAGAGCAAAAGAAAACCATAAGAATCAAAAGAATAGATAAAAAACGTTTCATAGTAACTTCAAGAAATTTGGAAAAGGTTTGTCATTTATATGTAAAATTAAACATTAATAAGGATTAAATGTTTGATTGCTATTGTATTGCTCTTTCACCTTTCTTATTAAAAAAACTACTAAAACTAATTATTAACACATATTTATATTCTCTTGTAAACAACAGATATTCAAATTTAGGTGTTTTTAAAAGATTTCCTTGCTGTCTTGATATTCATTTTCTTGTTTTCTATGGTCGATTTGTTCAACAACATACTTTGGGGCATTGTCCTTTTTATAAAATACGATAGGAATAGGTATAATTGAAGTCACTATAATCATACCTATTAAGGCAAAGTGCCTTAATGTGTTTTTAAAAGATTTCATTTTAGTAATAGCAAAGCGCATTAATCGTTAATGCGACAGATTAATAAATAAATTGAGGTTTTCCGTTACAAGCAATGGCAAGCGAGTAATTTATTTCAAAGTAACCTTATCGGTAATGTTTGATTGCGTTTTGGCAATAAAGGTTTTGTTCTAAAATGGAATTAAAATTGACAAATTGCATAACTGCCTTTCTTTGGGATTTAAATTGAACAGTAAAATTGAAATACTGTAAACTTAAAAGGGACTTAAAGCTAAAAATAGTGTACTGGTTGTGTGTAACTTTTAAAGGGGTTGTATTAATATAATAGGCAGTATGGTTGTGACTATTAGGTCGGGAGGTTGTAATCTGCTCGGTTTGGGGCTTTTGATAATTATTAATAGTTCCTGTAAAGCCAGAAGCGGTTATTAGGATAACTAATAAGGCAAGACAACCAAAAAGCGCTTTTATGTTTTTTAAAGCCAACATGTTACAAATATAAGTAATTATTAAAAGCGAACTCTAAAGCTAACATTTGGAGTGATGCCAAGGGATTCATTATCAATTTGGTTGACTTCATTATTGTCATCGAGTCTGTAATATGTATTTATAATGTTCTTTCTGTTTAAAATGTTCCAAACAGAAGCACCAACGGTTGCTTTAACCGTATCTGTAACATTAAAGGAGTAAGTAGCGGAACAATCTACACGTAAATAATCACTTAAGTTAGAGCTGTTGGGGGCAGCATAAGTTATTTCATTGTCATCGGGGGTGTCTTCCAAGACAGGTTTTGTAGTAGGCTTTCCAGAATGCCAATTTAAGCCAGTAGCAAATTTAAAAGTATTACTGGTATAGGTTCCCGCTAGGGTAAGCGCATGGGTTATGTCTGTGTTGTTCGGAAAAGTATGTCCGTCGTTTAAAGATTCAAAAATGTAATTATTAGAACTGAACGAATAAGATAGCCAGGTGCTAACGATATTGTTAAATTGTTTGTTTAGTAAAAAATCGATACCTTTTATAGTATAACCACCAGTAGCATTTGTGAATTGATATTGGTTTTGAAACCCTTGGCTTCTTGTAGTAATTCCATTTACTTTTTTTATATAGGCCTCTGCGCTTATTAACAGTTTGTTTTTGTTGTAATGAATACCTGCAGAAAGTTGTTTGCTCTTAATAACGGGGATGGGGTGTATTACTTTACCGTTAATAATTGTGGCTTCACTTTTATTGTTGGATAAAACCCAACGACGCTTTTCAATGCCTAAAAAATCATTCTGGAGATCTATGATTTGTGAGGTGGTCTGACTTTTAAACTCACCCAATATTTCAAAACGGAAGTTGTTCAGGAATCGTTGGCTAAAGCTTAACCTTGGTTCTGCCAAAAACATATTGAACTTGGAAATATAATTTAAGCGGCCTCCCAATCTTAAATTGGTTTTGGCATGATGCGATAAAAACCCAGTTTCGGCATAAACAGCATGGTTCAACATCACTTCTTTAATATAACTTCTAAAGGGAGGGTTGTTAACGTCTTCTAAGTTGCTAATACCAACCTCTGTAAACTGATACCCACCATCTATTTTAAATCGGGAGTTGGGCTGGTAGTTAACATCCAGTTTTATGGAACCATCGTATACTTCATTTTCTTGAATGAGTCTTTGGCTGTTAATGATATCGAAATTTGTAGCGTCTAAATCGTAATTTGTAACATATATCTGTGATGTAGTTGATAATGTGCTGCTCCAATCTCTTATGTAGGTTATGCCAACAGCCCTATTCTCTTGTAATAGCTTACTGTTCAAAGCTTCATCCCTGTCGTTTATGGTAGACTGCTCTAGGTAATTCAAGCTGTTGTTTACATTTAAAACATGAAAACGGATTTTATCCCTTTTTGAAATATCATATAAGAACTTTACGGCAATATCATAAAAATAAAATTGTTCGTTTTTGGAAATAGTGTTTAAATCTTGATTTGAATTGCTTAGATCTGAATCTTGAAAAATACGTTTGAAATATTGGTCATAAGTTGGGGTGAGTATCAAATCGGTTACAGAGCGTCGGGTAGAAAATTGTAATTCAGTTTTTGGTGAAAGGGGGATTTTTGCATAAGCATCGGCATTAATTAAATTGAAACCTATTCCAGCCTTAAACTTGTGGTCTAACACATTAGGTAACTGAATGTCTATAACACTCGAAATAGCATCGCCGTGTTTTGCACTTGTACCATTTTTAAATACATTAACACGTTTGGTTGTATATGGACTGAAGGCAGAAATAAGTCCAAAAAAATGCCCGGATTGATACATTTTTATGCCATCCCAAAGTAATAAGTTTTGGTCATGGGTGCCACCTCTAATATTGATGTTCGAAACAGTTTCATCGGTACTAATAACACCAGGGAGAGCTTGTATGGTTTGTAAAACATCTGGCTCTATTAAGCCAGGAAGAATGCCAAAGCCTTCTGGTTTGATCATAACAGAGCCATCATTAAATTTTGTGATACCTGTGGTAAGGTAATTATTAACGATTACTTCTTCTAATTCTTGTAATTTAAAAGTAATGGGAGCTGGCTTGATTTTTTTTATGGCAACAAAACGTTTGTCCAATAATTGGAAGTCTAGATTTGTTTCAGATTTTAATACATCCAAAACAGTTTCTAAAGTTAAACTCTCAGCAGGGAGTGTAGCTTTTTTGTCTTTAATGGCTGCATCTACATAAGAGAACTTTATGTTATATCTGCTTTCTAAAACCTTTAAAATGGTAATAAGTGGTTGTTTCTCTTTTTGAATGGTTTGAGTGTTTATACTTTCAATATTCAAAAAAAACAAAAAGATAACAATAGAAAGTAGCCTTCTATTACTCACGGGTTAATATTATGGTGTTGTTAACCTTACTGTAAGTTACTTGTAGGGGTAAGGTAATAGATTGTATCGCAACATCTAGATTGTTATGGGCAAAACTACCACTAAACAGTTGTTTGGTGTCTATGTTTTTTGTGGTAATATTAACATTGTACTGTCTTTCAAATTCGGCAATTACCTCCTTGTAGGGTAAGCTATTAAAAGTACTCTCATTATTTAGCCAAGAAGGACTTGGTTGGCTTTCTTTTTCTTTAGCAATTAATTTCCCATCAATAATTAAAAAACTGTCTCCAGGTTTTAATTTTGTTTCTTGAGAATTATGGATAACTCCAACCAAGCCTTCGTAACAAATAACTTCAAAATAATTTTTTCTTTGCTTTACATTAAATTGGGTGCCATAAACGGTAACGGTTCCAGATTGTGTGATAACATTAAATGTTTCTCCTTTGGCAACTTTAAAAAAGGCCTCACCTTCAAGTTTAACATTTCGTTTGTGCTTCCAAGATTTTTTGTTAAATACAATGGACGATTTAGCGTTAAGCGTAACACTAGAAGCATCGGGCAAGCTTATAGTTGTTTTTTGTGCCATAGCTGTCGATACGTTTGTGTCTGGATTTGAGGTGAAATAGTATAAACCAAAACAAACGGCAATTACAGCGGCAACTCTCATAAAAGGTTTTAACCAAGAGCTTTGCTTTTTAGAGTCTTTAATAGTTGATAAAGCACGTTCTAATTCTTTAGAAGTGTCATAGTCTTCCGCTTTAAAGGCCTGTAAGCTATGTGTTAACTTCATTAAGTCTTCATAGTCCTCAAGCGCTTTAAATGCCTCAAGTTCTTGGTCATTTAAATCGTTATTTAACCATTTCGATATTAAAAATTCTCTATCCATCATATCTAAATTCAACTATATAACAATTAACGTTTATTTTTTCCTACCCTATCTTATAAAAAGTTTCAAGTTTATGGTTTCTAATTAGCAACAAATAACAATCATTACAATTCTTTAATGTCCTTTCGTAATTTCTCTAAGGCTCCATAAATACGTTTTTCAACCGCTTTTGTAGATATATCCAGAAGTTTGGCTATTTCTTTAAAGCGTTTGCCTTCAACCCGGTTCATCATAAATGCTTCACGTTGCGCATCAGTTAAATTAGCAAGGGCTCTTTGTAATTTGTCCATGTATTCAGACTCCTGCATTAAAAACTCTGGGTTTTCATTAGTAGACATTTTGGGTTTGGTCTGTTGGTACTTTAAAACTACTTTTTGATGGGCTACTTCATTTAACATTAAGTTGTTGGCCGTAGTAAATAAAAAGCTTTTGGCTTTATCTGGAGTAACCTTAGCACAATTTTGCCATAATTTAACATAGGCTTCCTGTACTTTGTCTTTAGGATTTAGCAATTCACCAAACTTATAATATAAAAAGTCATGTAAATCTTTGGCGTATTTATTAAAAATAGAAGAAAACAGGTGTTCTTCGCAAATATTATCATGTAGCTGTTTCTTCATGGAGCTTAGGTAGTTGGAACCTCTAAAATAAAGTTTTTTGGAGTTTGGGTTTTAGAATTTTTAATTTTTTTTGGGAATAAGGGTAGGAATTTTTTAAGGTTTCCTGTTTTATGGTTAAAAATGCTATGTTAAACCCTAAATCAAACATTATGAAAGATCTAATGAAAACATTATTAATCGTACCTTTTTTTGCCCTTTTACTGTTTACTTCTTGTCAAGATGAAGTTGTAGACATTACGCCCCCAAATGATTCTGAAGCACTTGTTGCTAATTCTGAATTGACCAAATTGATAAGTGCTACATCTATTAAAGATGGATCGGATGATAACATTATAGATAGAGCAAGTTGTTTATCTGTTGAGTTACCGGTTACAGTTATTGTTAATGGCCTTGAGATTACTGTTGATTCGAAAGAGGATTTTAAAGTAATCGAGGCCATTTTTAATGAATTTGAAGATGATGAGGATCATTTGGATATTGTTTTTCCAATTACAATAGTATTATCTAATCATTCAGAAGTAGTTATTGAAAATAAGGATGCTTTAGAAAATCTTATAAAAGAGTGTAAAGGAGAGAATGAACCAGATGACGATATAGAATGTATCGATTTTAAGTATCCAATTTCTTTTTCGGTTTACAATACCGATTTTGAGATAATTGATGTTGTTACCATTGAGAGCGATCGACAATTATACCACTTTATGAAACGTGTAAAAGAAGGAGAAGTTTTCGCCAGTCTTAATTTTCCAGTAACTATGGTTTTAAGTGATGGATCTGCTGTGGTTGTAAATAACAATCAAGAGTTGCAGCAAGTAATTCAAGATGCAAAAGAAGCTTGTGATGAAGACGACGATAACGATTATGGAGATGATGATTTTACAAAAGAACGTTTAGATAATTTATTAATGTCTTGCCCGTGGGTCGTTTACGAATTTAAAAGAAATGAAGACAATTTGAACGATAAATACCGCGAGTATGTTATTGCATTCAAAGAGAACAGCGTTGTTAAAGTACGTGCCAGAGGAGGCGATATGCTAACAGGAACATGGTCAACTCGTGTTACCGATCAAGGTGCATTAATAAAATTAGAGTTCGATACCTTGGTTGACTTTACTTTAGAGTGGTTTGTATACGATCTAGAACCAGGAAGAATAAAACTATATCAAGCAGGGGGCAACAGGATTATATTAAAGAAGAACTGTGATGTTGTTGTCGATTACACAAAGGAGAGAATATATAACTATTTACAAGAATGTTTATGGCGCATAGTACGCTTAAGTGTTGATGGTATAGATAATGAAAAAGATTATATAGGGACACCTTTAAAATTCTTCGAGAACAATGTTGTTAAACTAAGGGTCAATGGAGAGTATATAGAAGGTACTTATGAAATAGGTGTAAGAAATGATAATTTTATTTTACAAATTATTCTGGAAGGAAGGCCCAATTTAAAACTAGAGTGGGTAATAACTTTCCTAGAGCCAGGTTTAATTAAGCTTGAGAATGCTAATAACAGAATGGTATTGGAAAGACACTGCCCGAATACCGACGACGATTTGAATTACATTGATGGTGTATTGACCGATGGCGATTGGGAAGTGGCCAGGTACTTCATAGCAGAGGGTGAATTGGAAAAAGACGATGAGTTTTTTATGTACACATTAAATTTCTTTGAAACAGGCAGGGTAAGAGTTACCGATCCTAATAATGGTACTTTTGGAGGTTCTTGGTTGTCATACAGAAAGGAAGGGTTAAAACTGGCCTTGTATTTTGGAGATAATGACCCATTTAGCACTTTAAACCATAGATGGCAAATCAAAGAAATATCAGAAAATAGAATTGAATTAAAAGACTATAGTGCCACAGGAGCAATAGAGCGTATATTAGTCTTAGAAAAGAAAATGTAGTATAGCTATATATGAAAAAGAGAAATTTATCTCAATAGGTTGGTTAGTTAAGTTTCCTTTTAAAAGCGGTCAATTATTTGAATATTGACCGCTTTTTTATTGATAGTTACTTAAATAATAAGCTTCAAATGATTAAATTTGCAACTTTATTTCCACATCCTTCTAGAATGTTTAGTAGCGATGTAAGCAAAATTTTGAATCTGAAATATGTTTAATAATTTAAGTGATAAGTTAGATAAGGCCTTACATGTATTAAAAGGACATGGTAGTATTACAGAAGTTAACGTAGCTGAAACTTTAAAGGAAGTGCGTCGCGCATTGCTTGATGCCGATGTTAACTTTAAAATAGCAAAAAGCTTTACCACAAAAGTAAAGGAAAAAGCTTTAGGGCAAAATGTACTAACTACGCTACAACCCGGACAGTTAATGGTTAAGATCGTAAAAGACGAATTAACCGAGCTTATGGGAGGCGATGCGGAAGGAATTAACCTTTCAGGAAATCCGAGCGTTGTTTTAATGTCTGGTTTGCAAGGATCTGGTAAAACAACATTTTCTGGAAAGTTAGCCAATTACTTAAAAAATAAAAAAACAAAAAGACCTCTTTTGGTGGCCTGTGACGTATACCGACCAGCAGCGATAGATCAGTTGCACGTTGTAGGAGATCAGATTGGTGTTGAGGTATTTAGTGATCGTGGTAATAGCGATCCTGTTGCTATTGCAAAGGCGGGGGTAGCCCATGCAAAATCTAATGGATACAATGTGGTTATAATAGATACCGCAGGGCGTTTAGCTGTAGATGAGGCGATGATGACCGAAATATCGAATATCCATAAAGCAATTCAACCACAAGAAACCTTATTTGTTGTAGACTCAATGACAGGGCAAGATGCTGTAAATACAGCTAAAGCCTTTAATGATGTTTTAAATTTTGATGGTGTTATTCTAACAAAGTTAGATGGTGATACTAGAGGTGGAGCTGCGATCTCTATTAAGTCTGTAGTCAATAAGCCTATTAAGTTTATAGGTACTGGAGAAAAAATGGAAGCCATAGACGTGTTTTATCCATCACGTATGGCCGACCGTATTCTTGGTATGGGGGACGTGGTGTCCTTAGTAGAGCGTGCACAGGAGCAGTTTGACGAGGAAGAAGCTAGAAAACTTCAGAAGAAGATAGCTAAAAACCAGTTTGGATTTGATGACTTCTTAAAGCAGATACAGCAGATCAAGAAAATGGGTAATATGAAAGACCTAATTGGTATGATTCCAGGAGCTGGTAAAATGATGAAAGGAATTGATATAGACGATGATGCTTTTAAAGGTATTGAAGCTATCATTCATTCAATGACTCCTAAGGAGAGAAGTAATCCTGGGATTATTAATGCCAGTAGAAAGAAACGAGTGGCAAAGGGATCTGGAACTTCTGTACAGGAAGTTAATCAGTTGTTAAAGCAATTCAATCAGATGAGCAAGATGATGAAGATGATGCAAGGTGGAGGCGGAAAGAAAATGATGCAAATGATGAAGAATATGCGCTAATCTAGTGTTCGGTCACAGTTGCAGTTTTCAGTAATTAGATAGATAATTTTTAATTATGGATTTCAAAAAATTATTGGCTTATCAAAAATCATTCGATTTGGCTATGTATATTTTTGAGGTCCCTAAATCCTTTCCAAAAGAGGAGGTTTATTCGTTAACAGATCAAATAAGAAGGAGTTCTCGTTCAGTATCTGCTAATATTGCTGAAGCTTATAGAAAAAGAAAGTACGTTAAGCATTTTGTAAGCAAGCTTACTGATGCTGATGGTGAAAATTCAGAGACTAGCACATGGCTCGATTTGTGCCTTTGAATGCAAGTGTCTTTATGAAAAAGATTATATTGAATTTGTTAAATTAGCGAAAGAAGTAGGGAAGCTAATAAATTATATGATTAATAATCCAAGCAAGTTTGGAGTCGATACGGAATAGTTTTTTCTGCGACTAAGACTGCGATTGAAAACTAATAATAAAAATGACCATACTAGACGGTAAGAAAATCAGTAATGACATAAAAGAAGAAATCGCTAATAATGTTAGCAGCATGATAGCAAATGGTGAAAAAACACCGCATTTGGCTGCGATTTTAGTAGGTACAGATGGTGCTAGTATGACCTACGTTAATGCGAAAGTGAAAGCTTGTGAAAAAATAGGATTTGATTCTACATTAATAGATTTGCCAGAGGAAACTTCAGAAGAAGTACTCTTGCAAAAGATTCATGAGTTAAATACCAATGACGATATTGACGGATTTATAGTTCAGTTGCCACTACCTAAGCATATTGATGAGCAAAAAGTGTTAATGGCTATAGATCCCGATAAAGATGTGGATGGGTTTCATCCAACAAACGTTGGTAAAATGGCTTTGGATTTGCCTACTTTTTTACCAGCAACACCTTTTGGTATTTTAGAATTGTTAGAGCGATATAATATTGAGACCTCGGGAAAAAATGTCGTTGTGATGGGAAGGAGTCATATTGTTGGACGCCCAATGAGTATTCTAATGAGTCAGAAGCGTAAAACTGGCGATGCCACTGTTACGGTGGTTCATAGCCGTACAAAAAACTTAGCCGAGATAACCAAAGAAGCTGATATTATTGTAGCAGCCATAGGAATTTCAGAGTTTTTAACTGGTGATATGGTTAAAGAAGGTGTAGTTATTATAGATGTAGGAATAACACGCGTTCCAGATGAAACTAAGCAACGTGGTTACAGGTTAGCTGGAGATGTTGATTTTGAAAGTGTAAGTAAAAAAGCAAGTTATATAACACCAGTGCCTGGAGGTGTTGGTCCAATGACCATTGCAATGTTGCTTAAAAATACATTGTTAGCCAGAGAGAGACATAAAAAATAAAATTCTTTATTAAAAGTTGAAGTAGGTAAGCATTATAGTTAATAATTATAATGCTTTTTTTTTATCCAATATTTGCTAAGCTAATTTTCTAGGTGAGATTGTTTTTTAACGATCTCACCTTTTTTATGATGCCTATTCATTGAAGAAATATAGTCTTAGGAAAGAAGTGTTAACTTAATGTTACCAACAAGCAAAAAAAGTATCAGTGAAAGTTGTTTTAAAGGTAGATAATATTCAGATGAATAAATTAGATTTGTTATTTGTACATTGTAGATTATTTTAAACTAAATTTTATTAAGACATTTTGGATTTAAAACTAAAAGATAAGGTCGTTATCGTTACTGGAGGATCTAAAGGAATAGGGCTGGGAATAACAGAGGCTTTAGTAAATGAAGGAGCCATTCCAATGATTGTTACCAGAAATGAAGAAAGTGTTTTGGAATTAATGGAAACTTTCAGGGCAAAAGGGCAGAAAGCTTCTTATGCCATTGCAGATTTAGTCGATCCAGCCCAATGCAAAGCTGCAGTAATAAAAACAATAGAAGAATTTGGAAGGATAGACGGCTTGGTAAATAATGCAGGTGTTAATGACGGTGTTGGTTTGGAACATGGATCATGTGAAGACTTTATGGAATCCATTAAAAAGAATCTCACACATTATTACTTAATGGCACATCATGCACTTCCCGAACTTAAAAAGAGTAAAGGAAGCATTGTAAATATAGGCTCTAAAACTTCGTTAACAGGTCAAGGAGGAACATCAGGCTATGCAGCTGCAAATGGAGGGCGTAATGCGCTAACACGCGAATGGGCTGTAGAGTTGTTGCCCTATAGTATTCGAGTTAATGCTGTAATAGTTGCAGAGTGCTATACACCACTATATGACCGATGGATAAAAACCTTTGATAATCCAGAGGAAAAATTACAAGCTATCACAAAAAATATTCCTTTAGAAAATAGAATGACCGAAGCAGGAGAAATAGCAAATACTGTCGTCTTTTTATTGTCAGAACGTTCCAGTCATACTACGGGGCAATTGATTTTTGTAGATGGTGGTTATGTGCATTTGGATAGAGCACTCTAACTTTCGTCGAAAAAATAAAGGATACTAAACTAAGATAACTAAATTTAAGCTTTATTTTAATTATTAAAACCTATGGATAACATTAAAAAAATACCCGTTGTATCGAAGAAAGTTTTACTTCCTTTTATTTTAATAACCTCATTATTTGCGCTTTGGGGTTTTGCCAATGCAGTAACAGACCCAATGGTCCAGGCGTTTAAAAAAGTTTTAGAGCTTTCAAACTCCCAAGCCGCTTGGGTACAAATGGCTTTCTATGGTGGGTACTTTTGTATGGCCTTGCCAGCAGCTATGTTTATGCGTAAGTATTCTTACAAAGTTGGGATTTTAATTGGACTAGGGCTTTATGCTACGGGAGCTTTATTGTTTTATCCGGCAGCCATTACAGAGAAATTCTGGTTCTTTTGTTTGGGGCTTTATATTTTAACTTTTGGGTTGGCATTTTTAGAAACAGCAGCAAACCCTTATGCTTTGGCATTAGGGGCTAAAGAGACTGCTACACAGCGTTTAAATTTAGCACAGGCTTTTAACCCAGTTGGTTTAATAGCAGGATTGTTTGTTGCCCAACAATTTGTTTTAAAGAATCTGCAATCAGATGATATTAAGGATTTTAGTGCTTTGGATGAAGCCTCTAAAGTATTGATAAAGACATCAGACTTAATGGTTATTCGTGATCCATATGTGATTTTAGGTTTAGTTATTTCAGCAGTATTTGTGCTGTTTGTAGTTAGTAAAATGCCACAATCTAAAGATGAAGGAGGAATGCCAAGTATAGGCGATACATTTGTAACGTTGGCAAAAAATAAAAAGTATGTATTAGGGGTATTGGCACAGATTTTATATGTAGGTGCCCAAATTATGTGTTGGACTTATATCTATCAATATGCCGAAGGCATTGGTATGGACAGTGTTACTGCAGGTTATTACCAAATGGGCGCATTTGTACTGTTTACGATAGGTAGAGCAGTTGGAACGTATTTGCTACGGTTTGTTAGTTCAGGAAAGCTGTTAATGTATTTTTCTGTGTTCTCAATGGTATTTGTATTCGGAACCATGTATATTAACGGTATTGTAGGTCTTTATAGCTTAGTAGGTGTTTCATTTTTTATGTCCCTAATGTTCCCTACTATTTACGGTATTGCATTGGGAGATTTAACCGAAGAACAATCGAAAGTGGGCTCTGCAGGTTTGGTAATGGCTATTGTAGGTGGTGCACTAATGCCTAAATTGCAGGGAATGATTATTGATGCTGGGGGTAACGGCGTGGCCGATACTAAAATAATGGGTGTCTCCGAAGTTAACTTTTCGTTTATATTGCCACTGCTTTGCTTTGTGTACATTGCGTGGTATGGACTAAGGGTTTTTAAAAGACATGAAGCTACGGATGATGCATTACATTATGTGAATAAAGATTAAATGGGAAATTTAAAAAGACATTGTTTTGCATTAGATTTGGTAGATGATCCCAAATTGATGGCAGAATACAAAAAATATCACGAAAAGATCTGGCCAGAGATAACAGCTAGTATTAAGAATGCCGGAATAGAAGTATTAGAGATTTATTGTGTTGGGAACCGTATGTTTATGATTATGGAAGTTAATGATACCTTTTCATTTGAAAGGAAGTCCCAAATGGATGCCGATAATCCAAAAGTACAAGAGTGGGAAAGGTTGATGTGGAAGTACCAGCAAGCGCTGCCAACAGCTAAAGAAGGAGAAAAATGGTTGGTGATGGAGAAAATATATGAATTATAGTTTAATCAATTAATAAGATAATAGAAATGAGATTATTAGTGGTAATATGCGCGTGCTTTTTAAGTATATCATGTTCGAATAAGTACAAAGAAGTGGCAAATACAGATCAGGATTATCCAATTATTCCTAAACCATTGGTTATGGAAATGGCTAAAGGAAGGTTTTTAGTTGACAATAACACTAAGGTTTCAGGTGAAGCCTCGCTAGAAAAGGAAGGCCAGTTTTTAGCTGATATGTTAGGAGCAGCTGCAGGTTTGGATGTTCCGTTCAGCGAAGGAGCACAGGGGAATATTCAATTGAAGTTGGATAACAGTATTTCAAATGAAGAAGGTTATAAGTTAGAAGTTGCATACAATAAGATAAGCATATCAGGAAAAAATGCCAAAGGTGTGTTTTACGGTATCCAAACCTTACGTCAATTACTGCCAGCAAGTATTGAGTCTGCCAATGGAAGTTTGAATGAATTAACCATTCCTGCGGTAAGCATTAAGGATGAGCCTAGATATGTCTATAGAGGGATGCATTTGGATGTAGCACGTCACTTTTTCCCAGTGGACTTTATCAAAAAATATATCGATTTAATCGCTTTGCACAAAATGAATACCTTTCACTGGCATTTAACCGAAGACCAAGGTTGGCGAATCGAAATTAAAAAGTATCCAAAACTAACCGAAATAGGCTCTAAGCGCTATGGGACAATTGTGGGGCACCATCCCGGTACAGCCAACGACGAAAAAGAGTATGGAGGCTATTATACCCAAGAAGATGTTAAGGAAATTGTAGCCTATGCAAGTGAAAGACACGTTACGGTTATTCCAGAAATAGAATTGCCAGGACATAGTAGTGCAGCCATAGCCGCATACCCTTACTTAAGTTGTTTTCCAGAAGAACCAACAGTTGTCACCAATGATATGATGTCCCAAAAAGGGAAAGAAGTTCAAGCAGCCGGAACTCCAAAGATTGTTCAGGAAACTTGGGGCGTTTTTAACGATGTATACTGTGCCGGTAAAGATGAAACCTTTGCGTTTTTACAAGACGTATTAGATGAGGTAATACCATTATTCCCTTCAAAATATGTTCATATTGGAGGCGATGAATGTCCTAAGAAGAATTGGGAAAGATGTCCCAATTGTCAAGCCAGAATTAAAGCAGAAGGTTTGCACGACGAGCACGAATTACAAAGTTATTTCATCCAACGCATGGAGAAATATCTCAATTCCAAAGGAAAGCAAATCATAGGTTGGGATGAGATTTTAGAAGGAGGGTTGGCTCCTAATGCAACAGTAATGTCATGGCGAGGAACTAAAGGTGGAATAGAAGCGGCCAAACAGCACCATGATGTTATAATGACACCAGGGCATTCGTGTTATTTCGACCACTATCAATCTCAAGATAAAGCTAACGAACCTTTGGCTATTGGAGGGAAGACGACCGTAGCAGATGTATACGCATACGAACCAACACCAGAAGAGTTATCTGCAGAAGAACAAAAATTTATATTAGGAGCACAAGGTAATGTATGGACAGAATATATGGCGACTACCGACTATGTTGAGTATATGATATTGCCCCGTATGAGTGCTTTGTCGGAAGTAGTTTGGTCTGATAAAGATGCTAAAAACTGGGACGATTTTAATGCTCGACTTAACATTTTTGTAGATCGTTTGGATGCTATGGGGCTAAATTATGCAAAGCATAGTGTTCAAAAAAAATCAGAGTAAGAGATAGGAAGGACGTATTTTAGAGAAAAAAGGAAATAATGACAGTAGGATTATTTATCCCTTGTTACATAAATCAATTATATCCACAAGTAGGAAAGGCAACATTAGAAGTTTTGGAAAAACTAAATGTTGATATTGTTTATCCTTCGGGACAAACCTGTTGCGGACAACCTATGGCCAATTCAGGATATGAAGGAGAGTCGATTGGAGCATGTTTGAATTTAGTAGAAAACTTTAAAGATTTCGATTATATTGTTACACCTTCAGGTAGCTGTGCATATCATGTTAAACAACATTATGATATTGTAGAACAAACAGATGAAGTTGTTAAGGTTCGTAATAACGTATACGAGCTTTGTGATTTTATAGTTAATGTTTTAAAGAAAAAAGACCTCGGAGCTAGATTTCCACATAAAGTAGGCGTTCATAAAAGTTGTCATGGGTTAAGAGGTTTACGCTTGGGTTCATGCTCTGAAGTTGCTGGAGAGTCCTTTTCGTTTATTGAAGACTTGCTTAAAGAAGTAGATGGCGTCGAATTAATGCCGTTAACACGTAAAGACGAGTGTTGTGGCTTTGGGGGTACTTTTGCAGTTACCGAAGAAGCTGTTTCCGTAAAAATGGGAAAAGACCGTATTCAAGATCATTTAAATAGTGGAGTAGAAGTTGTAACAGCAACCGATACCTCATGCTTAATGCACTTAGAAGGTTTAATAACCCGTAATAAGCATCCCTTAAAGGTGATGCATGTTGCTGAAATTTTAAATAGCACAATCAAGTAAAGAAAGATGGAACACTCTGTAGCAGCGAGTATATTTAATAAAAACGAAGCCAAGGTAAACTGGCATGATAAGGCCTTATGGTTTGTACGTCACAAGCGAGACCTTTCTGCACATACCGTAAAAGGTTGGGAACGATTGCGAGAGCTTGGATCTGCAATAAAGGCCCATACACTGTCTAATTTAGATAATTATTTAGTCGAATTTGAAAAAAATGCCCTAAAGAATGGGGTACAAGTGCATTGGGCAGCCAATGGAGAAGAGCATAATCGTATTGTACATAGTATATTAAAGGAGCATCGAGCTAAAAAAGTAGTAAAAAGTAAATCGATGCTTACTGAAGAATGCCATCTAAATCCCTATTTGGAAGCCGACAATATTGAAGTAATTGATACCGATTTAGGAGAGCGCATTGTGCAATTAGCTAAGGAACCGCCAAGCCATATTGTATTGCCAGCTATCCATAAAAATAAAGAAGAAGTTGATGCGTTGTTCCAAGAACATTTGGGTACAAAGCCTTGTAATGGAGATCCTCAGTATTTAACTAATGAGGCTCGTAAACATTTACGGGAAAAGTTTATAGAAGCTGATGTAGCTATAACAGGGGTTAACTTTGCCATAGCCGAAACTGGTGCTGTAGTTGTGTGTACAAATGAAGGTAATGCCGATATGGGAGCACATTTGGCTCCAGTGCATATAGCTTGCATGGGCGTAGAGAAGCTTATACCCAAACAAGAGCATTTAGGGGTGTTTTTAAGGTTATTGGCAAGAAGTGCTACAGGTCAACCCATTACAACCTATTCCTCCCACTTTAAAAAGCCACGAGAAGGTGCTAAAATGCATATTGTAATTGTAGATAATGGAAGAGCAGAACAGTTAAGCAGACCTGATTTTAGAGCTTCTTTGCATTGCATTCGTTGTGGGGCTTGTATGAATACTTGTCCGATTTACAGACGAAGTGGTGGACATAGTTATAATGCAACCATTCCAGGCCCCATAGGTTCTATACTATCACCTGGAAAAGATTTAAAAAAGTATAGTAGCTTACCGTTTGCCTCTACCTTATGTGGCTCCTGTAGTGATGTTTGTCCTGTTAAAATTGATATTCATAAACAGCTGTATAAATGGCGCCAAATTATAACTAAGGAAACTCCACAACCTGCCATGAAAAAAATGTCAATGAAGTTCATGGGGCGCATGTTTTCCAATCCTAAACAATATCAAAAGATAGGAAGAGCAGGACGTTGGGCTTTGCGAAATTTGCCTAAAGTCATAATTAATTCACGCCCTAATGTATGGGGTAAAGAAAGGGATTTGCCAAAAGGACCTAAAGAAAGTTTTGATGATTGGTATAAAAAAAGAAATAAAAATGGGAAGTAGAGACAGTATATTAGCTAACATAAAGCATAATAAACCCGAGTTACTACCTCTTCCGGAAATAGATTTTGGTGTATTTGAAGATACCTTGGATTTAGTTGAAGAATTTACCAAGAAGGTGGAAATTGTTGGAGGTAATGTATTTAATTTAGGGTCGATAGAGGAGGTTTTAAAGCAGGTTAAAACTTTGTTTCCCGATACCAGTCATAACTATTCCACAGTAGAAGGAACGGCTAATTTTAATACAATCAGTTTAGAGACATTGCAAAGACCTCATGACCTTAACGATTTAGATGTATTGGTGCTAGAGAGTTCGGTTGCAGTATCTGAAAATGGGGCCGTTTGGATTTCTAACAATCAATTACCAGTTAGGGTATTACCTTTTATAACCAAGCACCTTGTTTTAGTCTTGAACAAGAGTTGTTTGGTGCCAAATTTACACCATGCTTATAAAGCCTTGAATGGTATAGATAATGACTTTGGCGTGTTTATTTCTGGCCCTTCTAAAACAGCAGATATTGAACAATCTTTAGTTATAGGTGCGCACGGAGCGTTGAGTTTAAGTGTGTTTTTAATAGACTAAAGCCTTATTTATATTTATATAAGGCAGTGATACTTTTATTGCTTTAAATTCCTTATTTTTTGTATTTTTACATTTTATGTATAAGCCTGTTTATGCAATTGGGTTTATATTAGTTTGTGAAATATGCCATAACAATTCGTGATGTCAACCGAAAGAGAAGGTTCCACGGTTCTATAAAAACGTAAAAGTGGAGTTAAATGTTTAATGGCATATTATATCTGACGGATAAATAACAATAAAACTTAAATAAGTGAAACTACATTTATTAGACCGGAGCAATAGAATAAAAAATAGTTCTTTCACTATTACAGAAAACCGTTATCCGTTTTTTTTAAAAATATGGCATTATCATCAAGAATTAGAATTAGTTGTTATTCAAAAAAGTACTGGAACACGATTTATAGGTGACAATATTGAAAAGTTTAATGTTGGCGATGTTGTTTTAATCGGTAAAAATTTGCCGCATATGTGGTTAAATGATAAAGAGTATTTTGAAGAAGATTCAAAATTGGAAGCACATGCCTTAGCTATTCATTTTAAAGAAAACTTTGCAGGCCAAGGTTTTTTTGATATGCCAGAAATGAATGGTATTGAAAAGTTAATTGACAAGTCGAAATATGGTATAAAGTTTTCTGGGGATTTAACACTAAT
Source organism: Snuella lapsa (assembly GCF_039539345.1). Taxonomy (NCBI): domain Bacteria; kingdom Pseudomonadati; phylum Bacteroidota; class Flavobacteriia; order Flavobacteriales; family Flavobacteriaceae; genus Snuella; species Snuella lapsa. Next base: position 24,410 of record NZ_BAABCY010000039.1, read on the forward strand.
AAGAGAATGGATGAATAGCCTTAAGGGCTTGGAAGATTTTGATAAAGCGATTAAGTTTATTCAAATTCTCAATACTTTAGCCAGACATAAAGATTATAAATTGTTGTCTAGCAGCGGATTCATAAACTCATTTAAAATGACTGAAAAACATAACCTTAATAAGGTATATGAGTTTATAATTAAGAATTTTAGAGAGCAAATAGGCTTAGCTGATGTAGCAGATATTGCCTGTATGAACCCTTCTGCATTTAGTAGGTTCTTTAAACGTGTTAATAGGAAAACATTCAGTGAATACTTAAATGAAGTCCGTGTTGGTTATGCCTGTAAATTATTGATAGAGGAAAAGTATAACATATCAGAAATATGTTTTGAATCTGGATTTAACAATATTTCTAATTTTAACAGGCAGTTTAAAAAGACTATGAAATACGCGCCTACAGATTATATAAAGTTTCACGCCCAAAGAGCGTAGTGGATACCTTAACTGAAGTTTTATAGAACCAAATAGTTAAGACCTTTTCCTTCTTGGTGGTGTTGGTTTGTATTCCTTTGAAGAGCCACTAATTAAGCGGTTCAGTTCATTAAATTCATCAGAAGTAAGTTCCCTGTATTCACCAATAGGCGTATCCAGTTTAATATTCATAATCCGAATGCGTTTAAGCGTAACAACCGTATAGTTAAAATATTCACACATACGACGAATTTGTCGGTTAAGGCCTTGCGTTAAAATAATTCTAAACTCATACGTATTAATCTTTTCTACTTTACACTTTTTTGTAACGCGATCCAGAATAGGGACACCCGACGCCATGCGTTTTATAAAAGTTTGGGAAATAGGCTTGTCGACCTTTACAATATATTCTTTTTCGTGATTGTTGCTGGCACGCAAAATTTTATTTACGATATCACCATCATCCGTTAATAAAATAAGCCCTTCACTTTGTTTGTCTAAGCGACCAATTGGAAAAATACGCTTTGGATAGTTTATGAAATCAATGATATTATCCTTTTCTACCCGAGTATCAGTAGTGCAAACAATGCCAACAGGTTTGTTTAAGGCAAGGTAAACGAACGATTTTTTTGTAACGTTTATCAATTTTCCATCAACGCTAACAACATCATTTGCAGCTATTTTAGTGCCTTTTTCGGGTAGTTCACCATTAACGGTTACACGACCAGCCTCAATGAGTTTGTCGGCTTCACGACGTGAGCAATACCCCACTTCACTTAAATATTTATTAATGCGTTTTAATTGATCTGACATGCGGCAAAAATACAATAAACTAATAACTTATAAAGTCTATAATATGCTTATTAACAGCATCAAATTTTAAACTGTGTCCATAACCTGTTGTTGTGATTAATTTAGAATTTTTATAATTGCTTTTAAAATCTAAAGCATCAGAAAATGGGATAATATCATCATGCTTATCATGGATAATAAGTCCTTTCGTATTTATACTTTTTGAAAAATTAGCAGCCGAAAAGTAGTCGGGAGGGTATTTGTGGTGTTTTAAAACATATAAATCCATAGCATTTGATACCTTCTTACTATATCCCATCATGGATTTATAGCGGTTAAACATTCCAGTGAAATTTGAAGGCGCTCCTAGTATAACCAATTTGTCAATAAAGTTTAATTGGTATTTGTACAAAGAAAATACAGTAGACATACCACCAACAGAATGCCCAATAATAATAGTTGCATTAAACTTTTTGGCTACTTTATAGATGTATTTTGAATAGACCAGAGAATTAAAAAAACGACCATTAGAATTTCCATGAGCCGGTGCATCGAGGGCAATGATGTTATGATTTAAATTTTTTAAGTTTGCTATTAAGTCCCTCCACCTAAAGGTATTGCTTTCCCAACCGTGTACTAGTAAAACAGTTTCTTTTTTACCAATCCATCTGTAGGACATGATTGAGGTGCCGTCGCAATCTATTTCTTCTTTAAATGCTGTGTCAAGGAAATCGTGTGCTTCTGTAGTTAACTTTCTCCCCTTTTTTGGGGTAGAAAATAGTTTTATGGCAAGCTCAGCGGCCTGTTTGGAAGAAAAGATACCAATAATATTAATAAGAGTACCGATTAGTCTAGCTAGATATTTTTTCATCTAATTAGCTTCTCTGTTGACTAAATCCATAGAGAATGCCGGGGTACAAATAGCAATGTATTCGCAGGGCTCTGTAAACGGATTGGAATATTGAACACGGGTGTTTTTATTGATTTTTATAGACTGACCAGCATTTAGTATAATTGTTTCACCATTTATTATGAATTGTTTTTTGCCTTTTATGATAAAGGTGTATTCATCAAATTCGGGTGTTTGAAAAGGTTCACTCCACCCAGCAGGAGCTTTCATGTGCGCTATGCTAATTTTTGAATTGCCATCAGAAGCTATTCCAAAGTGTTCTTTTATAACTTTACCATCACTGGTAGGTACTGTAAAAGGGGAATCTTGTACGATGTATTCTTTCACACGAATAAATTTAAGTTAAACATTTAATTTTCAATATTTTATACAATTATCAGTTAAGGACACCT